>CAZNQJ010000283.1:0-3228 GCA_964575205.1 uncultured Campylobacterales bacterium
CATAATAGCCGACGGCCTGATCGTAATGCATGTGGCTCTGTGCATCAAGAGCAAAGAGCACCAGGGTATTCTCATCGATATAGATCGAATCTTCTTCAGGTGTTGTTGCAGCAGGCGCTGCCAGTTTTGTGCAGCCGCTGAAAAGGGTGACAAGCAGGAGTGAAGTGAGAAAGAGTCTAAACATCGGTGATCCCCGGGCATTCGCGTTTGAGTTCATCAAGATGGGTTTTGAAATAATCCCAGAACGGAAAGGTGCGGCATTGGGTCGGCCGCGCTTCATAGACGCCGCAGCCGTTTATCTTGCGGTCAAAAAAGATGCAGTCATGCGACATCCCGACGATCTGCTCTTTGAGCGAGAAGCTGTAGCCTCTTTTGACAAGGTAGGTCGAACGGAAGAGACCTTCATCCATTTTAAGATGCTTGGCCAGAGCCGCTATCTCCTGCGGCGAGACGAAAATATTGCCGCTCTCACCTGTACAGCAGCGGCCTTCGCAGCTGTCACAGGCCGACGGGGTAAAAGCAAAATCAAAGCCCTCTTGGCGGATTAGATCTGACATCGTAGTGTATGCGTCCTTGCTTTAGAGTAGATGCCTGCCGCCTCTGCAGAGTACTCATCGCCCTCAAAGGCGAAAAAAGGCGGCCAGACTTTCATCAGTGATTTCGAATTTTTGCGTGCATGAACCATCACGATCGAGGCTTTTCTATCACGCTTGGAATGGACGAATTGTACATCAACAACTCTTAATTTCGCGTTGTCCAGCGCAGCACAGAGCAGCCCGAACTGCTGGGCATCGTAGCAGAAGATAAAATGGCCCTGGGGGCGTAAAAGCGCGGCCGATTTTTTGACAAAAGCGTCGATCGGCAGATGGATGTTGTAGCGCGCCGTATGGATCATTTCATGCTCGCTTCTTGAGGCCCCTTCATGGTAGAAAGGAGGGTTGGAGACAATGTAGTCAAAACCCTTCTCGTCCTGAAACGCCAGAAAGTCGTTTTGATGGAGGGTGTAGGGAATCTTGTTTATCTCGGCATTTTTGGTCGCCAGAAAGACAAAAGCGTCCTGTTTTTCGACCGCTTCGAGCTGCACCGAAGGATTGTCCCTCGCCACCAGAAGACCGACGACACCGCTGCCGGCACCGACATCGAGCATTCGGCCGCGCGGAGAGAAAGAGGAGATAAAGTCGTACAAAAAAAGCGAATCGCTGTTGTAACGGTAGCCGCTTTCAGGCTGATAAAGCAGCATTCACTCTCCTCATGTTATAATTGAAAAATTATACCCTACAAGGGTGAACACAAGGCATTAAATGATCATTATCCCGGCGCGCATGGCATCGACCCGTTTTCCAAACAAAGTTCTTGCAGATATCGGCGGTCTGCCCATGGTGGTACGCACCGCAAAACAGGTGATGCACCTGGACGATGTGGTGGTCGCGGCTGACGATGAGCAGATCATCGAAGTGTGCAGAGAGCACGGCATCCGTGCCATGCTCACCTCCACGACGCATAAGAGCGGCACCGACCGCATCAACGAGTGTGCCCAGCTGCTTGATATCGATGAGGACGAACTGGTGATCAATATCCAGGCCGATGAGCCCTTTATCGAACCGGAGGTCCTTACCTCGCTGATCGAGCGACTTACGGCGCTGAAAGCTGAGGGGCGCCCCTTCATCATGGGAAGCTGCTACAACGCCATCAACGACGAAGCGGCGGAAGATCCGAACCTTGTCAAGGTCGTGATGGACGCCGGTCATAACGCGATCTACTTTTCACGTTCAAAGATCCCCTACAACCGCAGCGGTTCGGCCACCTACTTCGGCCATATCGGCATCTACGGCTTCACGAAGCAGAGCCTCAAAGAGTTCTGCTCTCTGGACGATGCCCCGATCGAAGATATCGAGAAACTCGAGCAGCTGCGCGCCATCTATCACGCCAAAAAGATCTCGATGGTCAAAGTCTCCAGTACCGGTTTCGGCATCGACACCCAAGAGGATCTGGCCCGTGCCAAAGAGATCTTTTTGAAAGAGAAGTGACACGTGAAGAGAGTCCTGCTGCTTGCCGCGCTTCTCCTGATGAGCGGCTGCGTCCATGACATCTCGGTAGCGCCTGAACTCTCCAAGCTCAAAAAAGTGCGCCCGGTGACGATCGAGCGCAGTGTCGCCTACTATATTCCGCCCGAACGCTACGCCCTGAGTGTAATGACATCCGGCGGCAACAACGACCAGTTGCGCTACAGCCCCTACAGGGAGAGCGAAGCGGCCTTGAAAAAAGTGCTGGAAAATATCTTTACCGAGGTACACCGCATCGATTCGCTTGATGACAAGAAGATCGATAAGTTCCACATACGTTTCATCTTTGTCCCGCAGATCGAGACACTCTCCTACTCCAACTCCAACGTCGACTGGGAACCGACCAAGTTCGACTTCGTCCTGAACGTGGCATTTTTAACAGCCGACAAAAAAACCTTCTATCAGTCGCATGCCGAAGGCAGAGGGATCGCCAATTTCGGCCGCTACCAGGAGAATCCCGCCTACGCTGCCGAGGTCGCTTCGCGTTCGGCTTTTTTGCAGTTTCAAAACGAGATCATCGATCAGCGAGCGCTGTTCAGATAAGAGCAGCCTGCCGCGACCACCCCGCCAAACTGTTTACCCCGCCTCTGCTCTGCTATCGATACGCTGTTTTCACAAAAGAAGATCTCCTGAAAAAATCATCATCCGCGTTTAATGTAAACCGCTCTATACTTGAAAAGGCTGTCAGCGTTTTGCACAGAAATGGCGAAACATGTTTCAGAAAATGTGCGGTTGCCGTACATCAATATAGAATAAAAGGATCAACATGCCAACAACAGATGAAAACTTGAAAGTGGCCTTCAGCGGAGAGAGCCAGGCCTTTCAAAAGTACAATGCCTTCGCTGAAAAAGCGGCAAAGGACGGTTTCGCCAACATTGCCAAACTCTTCCGTACAACGGCAGAAGCAGAACGCATCCATGCCAACGGCCATTTAAAAGCGATGGACGCTGTCGGCTCAACCCTTGAAAACCTTCAAGCGGCGATAGGCGGCGAAACATACGAATTTACCGATATGTATCCGCCTATGTATGAGCAGGCTGTCAAAGAGAATCATAAGGCCAAAAAGATGTTTGGCTACGCCGTTGAGGCGGAAAAAGTACATGCTGAGCTCTACCAAAAAGCACTTGAAGCTGTTAAGAACGGCGTCGATCTCGATGAAGTCAAT
>CAZNQJ010000284.1:0-3222 GCA_964575205.1 uncultured Campylobacterales bacterium
GCGGCTCCCTTTCACCGGAACGTAGACCTCGGAACCTTCAAGGATCTTCAGCAGTCCCTGCTGGACCCCTTCGCCGGAGACATCGCGACCCATGGTCGAGGACTCGCTTTTGCGGGCGATCTTGTCGATCTCGTCGATATAGATGATACCGCGCTGTGCCAGCTCGATGTCGTAGTTCGCCGCAGCAAGCAGGCGTGAGAGGATGCTCTCGACATCTTCACCGACATAACCCGCTTCGGTCAGTGCCGTCGCATCGGCAATGGCAAAAGGGACGTTCATGATCTTGGCCAGAGACTTGGCAAGGAGGGTCTTTCCGCTGCCGGTCGGCCCGAGCAGCAGGATGTTGCTCTTTTCGAGTTCGACACCGTTGAAGAAAGGGTTCTCGATGCGTTTGTAGTGGTTGTAAAGGGCGACCGCCAGTACCTTTTTGGCATCTTCCTGCCCGATGATGTGCTTATCGAGGAAAGAGACGATCTTCTCCGGCTTCGGCAGCTGCTCCTGCATCTGGGTACGCTGTTCGTAACGCACCTCTTTTTGCAGTATGTTCGAACAGGTGGCAACACACTCGTTACAGATATGGGTGGTCTCCGAGGAGAACATCTTTTTGACTTCGCTCTGTTTGCGTCCGCAGAACGAACAGACTTTTTCCTGGCTCATTACACATCCTTCTTTGTTATGGTTTCCAAGACTTTGTCGGCCAGTCCGAACTTGATCGCCTGGTCCGCTTCGAAATAGTTGTCGCGGTCGCTCTCTTTTTCAATCGTCTTGACATGTTTGCCCGTCGCTTTTGAAAGGATCTTGTAGAGCCGTTTTTTGAGATTGAGAATGTGCTTGGCCTGGATCTCGATGTCGCTTGCCTGACCGGACGTTCCGCCGAGCGGCTGGTGAATCATCACCTCCGCATTGGGCATGATGTAACGGTGTCCCTGCTCTCCGCAGGAGAAGAGGACCGCGGCCATTGAAGCGACCATCCCCATCGCATAGGTGTGCACCGGGGCGCTGATAAGCTGCATCGTGTCGAGAATGGCAAGTCCCGCCATCACCGAACCGCCCGGGGAACTGATATACATGTGGATCGGCTCACCGGAATCTTCGGCTTCGAGGTAGAGCAGCTGTGAGACGATGACGCCCATCATATGGTCATCGATCGGTTCCGTGATCATCAGGACACGGTCCCCCATCAGTTTGGAAAAGAGGTCGAAGTAGCGTTCGCCCCTCGGTGAGCGGTCTTTTACGGTTGGTATATACGGCATGAAAATCCTTTTGTAGATTTTAATCTTTTTTCATTTTCTGCCCGAAAGGGCAAGCTTTGGTGCTCAGCGGCTAGCGCAGCTCCCGGGGCTTTCGAGGAAACATCGCTATGCGAGCGGTACCCTTGTTTTGCTCCGGAAGCGTTTAAATCAAATAAAAGCTTTGGTGAACTCTTCCAGCGACATCTCAAGCACTTCGAGGTTGTGTTTCTCGATGAACTTCTTCTCTTTCTTGCCCAGCGCTTTGTCGGTGATGACATAGCCGCCTTCGAGATACATAGTGAGCTCGTTGGCCACCATACGGTCGGTGTCGCGGTCAAACGAGGTCCCCAGAAAGAGGTACTTTTTGGCCTTGCGGTAGCTCTTGATCGCCGGCGGCATGGCAAACCCGCCCATCGCTTCGGTCAGCCAGTCGACATAGTCGGCATCCGAGATGACAAAAGTCGGCTCGGGAAGGGTCGAACCCATCGGTTTGAAAAGGATCTTCTTGGCATCATCGAGCGCCTCCTCTTCGACCAGAAAATATTTCTTGTTCTCCACATCGTATTCGTAAAGCTCAAAACGGTCTTTCTCGGCCGTGATGCGCGACTTGCCGAGGATCAGGCAGTGCGGCTCGAATGCGAGCAGCTCCTGGAGTTTGGGGTCGCGGTTCGTGTCGATGATGTAACGCGGCATCATGTTGAGAACGGCTTTGTGCAGCGGTGTCGGTGCGTACTCTTTCGTGTAGACGTGATTGACAAGCTGTCTGAGATAGTCCACCCCGCGGCGCTCTTCAAGGTGCATCGCTGCGCGTGAGTACTCGAACATCAGGCGCTGGCTCATCGGACGGCCGTTGTTCAGGGTCAGGATCATCGAGTCCGAATCAAACGGCATCTGCTCGCCCTCTTTGGTCTTCGTGCCTTCAAAAATACCCAGCCCGAAGTAGGGTACGGTCGTCTGGTTACGCAGCTCTTTTTTTATCGTCTCAATTATGTCGCTCATTAGTGGCATCCTTTTCCGGTATAGCAGATTTGGGCTGCTGCGATCTTGCGCATCAGTGTGTCGGCTCTGAATTTGTCGTGCAGGTTGTTGGTGAACTCATCGTAGAAGATGGCCCCGTCTTTGGAGATGAGGATCACGGCTTTGGTCAGCTCGCCGCCGCAGGGGTCACCCTCCAGACGGACGCCGTAAAAGTCACCGAACTCTTCTTTGTCGTCGATGAAAAAACCGAAGGTATCAAGTTCCGGATCCTCATGGGTCTCGTTGGCGACGACAAGGGCCGCCGTCACTTCGTAAGCGCCCCCTTTGGGCAGCATCGCATCGATCGCTCTGAGCTCCTCTTTAAAGGCATCGTCAATAAAAGGGGCGGTGACGATGAGCTGGGTCTTGCCGTTCTGGCCGCCGATGATGTGCTCCTTGCCGTCGCTGCCTTTGAGTTTGACCTCTTCGGAAGCGTAGCCGACGTCGAGGGGAAGATCCTCAAGACGCATGGTGAATGTGTTTAAATGTACTTGCAAACGAGGCTCCTATTAGAAAGTTTTTTACAGCACTATCGATGCTATTGATGATAGGCGGGATCTTGAACACCTTGACCCCACCCTTGTTGAGGGCGCGTGAGGTGTTGTCGCAGTAGTGGTCGGCCAGCAGATAGCTGCAGCCGCCGATCGCATCGAGCAGGGCATAGTGCTCGAAGACATGGTGCATGTTCTCGCACTGTTCCGTGTCACAGCCGCATGCGATCTGGCTCTCTTCGAACTTGCCCTCATTGATGTCGTTCCACGGATTGTCGACAACAGTGGACAATCCGAAAGTAAGGTGCGAGCGGTCCCCTTCTATACTATAGATAGCAAATTTCGGCGCGGTAAACGGGTTACGGTGATAAAAGGTGAACGTATCGTTTAGAGGGACCGCGATCTTCATAGACTCTGCCTTTCAGCCCGACACGCGGACTCTTTTCAAGGTATTTTGCATATTGCGTTCTAGGAGCCTGTCG
>CAZNQJ010000285.1:0-3214 GCA_964575205.1 uncultured Campylobacterales bacterium
AAGTGGGTAAATCAGTAATGATCTATCTTGTTATCTTTACGATCTTTGCTTACCTCTGGAAACGCCAGGTATGGAAGGATCTGCATTAGTAGACCCCTCTGCGGCTGAGAGATCTTTCTCTTAGCCGCCCTGAATGAACACCGTCCGTCTCTCCATTCATGTATAAACTTCTTTATTCACCTCATTAAACAGCCACAAAAACAAGTTCTTAATCAAAATCAAGAGATTGCTTTCTAACGCTTCTTATAATCCTACTAATATATTTTATTGGATACCCTTTCACTTATTATTGAAAATATGATTTCGACCGCACAGACTAAACCTGGGTTGCTCCATTTTTAACGGTGAAGAGCAGCTCCGGAATAAGGAAATATTTTGTTAATTGACAGCTACGGCAGAACAGTCGACTATTTGCGTGTTTCGGTGACGGAGCGCTGCAATTTCAGATGTCAGTACTGTATGCCTGAAAAGCCTTTTACATGGGTGCCTAAAGAGAACCTCCTGAGCTTTGAACACATGTTCGAGTTTATGAAAGTCGCCATCGATGCCGGGATCAACAAGATCCGTATTACAGGCGGTGAACCGCTGCTTCGCGAAGATCTCGATAAATTTGTCAAGATGATCTATGACTACAAAAACGACGTTGACCTGGCAATGACGACGAATGCCTATCTGCTCAAAGGTGCTGCCCAGAAGTTGAAAGACGCCGGACTGAAACGCATCAATGTCTCCATCGATTCGCTTAAACCGGAAACAGCAGAAAAGATCGCACAAAAAGATGTGTTGAAAAATGTCCTCGAAGGTGTTGACGAAGCGCTGCAGGTAGGACTCAAAGTCAAGGTCAACATGGTCCCGATGAAAGGGCTCAATGATAACGAGATCCTTGACATTCTCGAGTACTGCAAAGAGCGGAACATGCCGGTGCGTTTCATCGAATATATGGAAAACGTACATGCGGCCGTCGATATCAAGGGAATGAAAAGCGATGAGCTCCTGGCCCTGATCGGCAGACGTTATAACTTTGTCGATGAAGGTCTGGAAGCAAAATCGCCGTCACACTACTATGCACTTGAAGACGGCTACCGTTTCGGCATAATAGAGCCGTACAAAGATGATTTTTGCGCGACGTGCAACCGTATCCGTATCACCGCCGAAGGCGATCTGATCCCATGCCTCTACTTCGACGAGGCGATGAGTATCCGCGACTGTGTCCGCCGCGGCGACATCAAGGGGGCAGCTGCCGTGCTTAAAGAGGTGGTCCGGACGAAACCGGAGAAAAACCGCTGGTCGGAAGTAGACGGCGAGACCTCTACCCGGGCTTTTTACGAAACAGGGGGATGATGCTCACCGCATCTGTATATTAAACAGCAGAGAGTACCCGCGTTCATAAAAGGTTAAATTATGAAGATTCGGCCGTTCCGCTGTATAATGACCTACCGCCAACCGGGCAGACACTGCCCGGGGTTATGAAACCAAAACAAAATAAAGACAGTTAGAATGCAATACGCACTATCCATTAATCCTTCGCCATTTACCCCTCACCTGAAGCAAAAGAGAAGCTTTTGATCTATCTGGTCGAGCATTTTTTCTCTATCCAGGGCGAGGGGCGCTATGTCGGCGTCCCTTCGCTCTTTTTCCGTTTCGGCGGCTGCAACATGCGCTGTGAAGGGTTCGGTTGCGAGCAGGAGGCACCCAACGGCCAGACGGTGGTGGGCTGCGATACGGTCTACGCGGTCAACCGCGAGCATTTCGCGTCGAAGTGGATCGAGATCAAAGAGCTGCAGCAGCTGCTGAGTGTGTTTGACCAGTATGATCTTCCCGCCAATGTAGATGTGGTGCTGACGGGTGGCGAACCCCTGCTCTATGCGGATGATCCGATCTTTGTTGATTTTCTGGAAGCAGTAATCGGAAGAGGCCTCAGAGTGACCTTCGAGACCAACGGTTCGATCGGTGTGGATTTCGAGAAGTTTCCGGTCTACAAGGCATGCGTCTTCGCCCTTTCAGTCAAACTTGAAAACAGCGGCGAGTCCTACAGCAAACGGATCAAGCCCAATACGATCTTCGCATTGGCGACCAATGCCAAAGAGGCCTTTTTCAAATTCTCGATCGATGCCGACTCTATCGATATCGGGCTCGATGAGCAGATCGAAGAGATCATCTCCCATGCCCCCGGGACCCAGGTCTATTGTATGCCCGTAGGCGGTTCCAGGCTCGAGGTCGAGCGGAACGCAATGCCGCTGATCGAGTACTGCAAGACGAACGGCTACACCTACAGCGATCGGCTTCATATCCGCATCTGGGACGAAGTCCACGGCGTTTAATTAAAAGTTTCAGCTTCGGCGCATCTTGCACAAAAGTTTGCCGCTCGGTGTACGAGTGTACACCGTCGGACAAACATTTTGCACAATCTACACCAAATCTGAAACTTTTAGTAAAGGTATATTGACAGTAAAGTTAACCTGAAAAAACAAAGTGGACCTGTAGCTAATTCAAAACCAACCAATTACTTTGTTATAATCTTTTTATGATAATCAGAAAACAGTTTAAATTTGAAAATGTGAGAGCCGTTAGTAAAAGCCAATTTCTTGGCTTTTTTAGGCTCGGAACCAGAGGTGATGTACGAAGTACCACCGGCGGAGTCCAATCTAAAGTAGATATGCCATGATAATTCGAAAGTCTTTTAAGTTTGAAAATGCTCATATAGTCCGCGGCTGCAGCTCACAACGCTGCCGTGCTTCGCTTCACGGGCACTCCTACATCATCGAAGTACTGTTTGAATCCAACTTTCTGGATAACGGTCAGATGGTCTACGATTTTGGCCTGATGAAGCAGAACATGAAAGAGCTGATCGACAGTTTCGATCATGCCATTACACTCTGGGACGCGGATAATGCCGGCTATATCAGTGATATGAAAAAACACTCCGACCGTTGGGTCCAACTGCCGGTCTCCCCGTCTGCAGAGCAGTTTTCGCGCGTAATCTTTGTGATGATAGATGCACTGCTGCAACTCACCTCTATGGTCAACGGCGAGAAAGAGGTAAAGCTCAACAGCGTCATCGTCCATGAGACGGCTACGGGCTATGCACAGGGCTTCGAGGCCGATGCCTACTCGGAGCAGATGGGCAGGATCGAGCTGGATAAGATCGTATTCAGCGACGCCGTTCGGGCGGACTGGCACGATCCTGAGCTATGGGATAAGATCAAAAAAGGCG
>CAZNQJ010000286.1:0-3210 GCA_964575205.1 uncultured Campylobacterales bacterium
GGCTTATGAAAAAAGATGAGGCGGCGCGCGGGCCTGCGATATGGAGATCGGCTCGGCTATTACCCATCTCTTTGGCGGGGAAAAACAGTCGCAGGAGAGAGTGTTTTGTCTGATGCTATCGTCACTGACGATATCTGCCGAGAGGGTGTGCTCATCAACAACACAGATGGGGCAGCTGTCTGCCTGATGCGACGGCGAAAGCTCGTGCAGGGCCGTTGAGACCGTTACGACGATAAAGAAAGAGAGAAAGAGGAGAGATCGTAGATTTTTCAGCATCTTACAGACTGCTTTTGCTCTGCATTTCGCGGCTATCTGTAAAGGACATTAAAACGCAAAACCGGCTTTTTTCAAAATGTGGAACGCTGTTGCAACCTTTTCATCCTCGAGGTGCAGTGATTTGAGCGCTTGGGGATTAACCAGGTAGTAGCCCAGGACGACATCGACCCTGTCCCCTTTTTGAAGCTGAAAGTCGTAGGTCACGCTTCTTTTTTCATTGGCCTGAATCATCGTATCTTTGATCGTTGTGTCAGCCGCCCACGGCATTGCCGGTTTACCGTTCTTGCCGATCACACGGACAAAGGTCTCATCTTTCAACGGTATGGATCTACCGTTTCGTGTGACGCTCACTTTCAGAAGAGCCAGACGCAGAGGGTGAAGCAGCAGCGCGTGCGACGTTCGGTTGTCGATATTGACGATGAAGTTGTCGATGTTGCGCAGCATGGAGATATCGATATATTTTTCGAGCATATCCGAATGGAAGTGCGCGCCGGCAAAGCCGTGGAAGGCATGTTTTTTCGTATCCTTGAACGCCGAAACGCTCCCTTCGACCTTCGGCATGTGGCAGCTGACACAGTTGGCCCCGTCCATCTCGTTGGCGATATTGGTCGAACAGACGTTGAGCCCCCACTTGTTCATTTTATGCGAGTGGCAGCCGATGCAGACATTGCCGTTTCTCATATGGTCGTTGCCCTCGGTCTCGATTGCGTGGTAGGGTGACGCCACATGCTCCTTGAGCGTACCGAAA
Source organism: uncultured Campylobacterales bacterium (assembly GCA_964575205.1). GTDB lineage: Bacteria > Campylobacterota > Campylobacteria > Campylobacterales > Sulfurimonadaceae > Sulfonitrofixus. The sequence continues at coordinate 1,025 of CAZNQJ010000286.1, forward strand.
TACTTTTTTTCCTCTTTCGATATGACGTTGATGTTGGACTTTTTATGCAGCTCTATCGATTCGATGCGGTGGCAGTAGGCACAGCTGATCCCTTCCTGTTGGGTCGCGTTTTCAGGGTTTGGCAGCGCCTTCTGCCCCTTTGTGATCATCTTGTCGAGATCGTCCGCAGCCGGTGTATGACACTTGCCGCAGCCATACTGCTGCAGCTTCTTGTTTTGGGGATGATTCGCCCAGACGGCATTATGGATAACATCTTTCTGCGGTGTCGAGTTGGCGTGGACCGAACCATAGAACTCACTGTAGATCTGCGTATGGCACGCCTTGCAGTCTTCGCTTTTTGCAAAGCTATGGGCAGTGTCATTGCCGAACAGAACAGTACTCAAAAGTAACAGCAGGTAGATCTTTTTCATCAAACGCTAGCCTCTATTATAGATTATTTGAAATTATAACAAAAATAACTTAATCACATTTTTATAGATTATCTACAAAGTAAAACGCCGACTCTTGATGTCGGAAATATGCATTGAATTTAGACCGGTCTCATGAGATGCGAACGCACACGGGGATGTAGATAAGAGGTGGAGGCGGCCGTTTGATTCGCCGTCAGTGCAAGGCAGATTCCGGAACGTTCTTAACCAAGGTCAGGAGTTGCGATCTAGTGACCGATCCCTTTGATAGCCTCGAGCCACTCTTTCATCTTCTTCTCATACCCGATCGCCTTAAGCTCCACAAACCTAAGCGGTTTCGAGAGATACTCCTGCTGCACCCAGCCGCCGAAGTCGTGCGGGTAGAGGTATCCGATATGTTGCTGTTGAAGATGTTTTGGAATAGCCTGCAGTTCGCCGGAGCGCACGGCCTGCTGCGCCGCATTGATCGCCATATAGGCGGAGTTAGACTTCGGCGAAGCGCAGAGGTAGATCACCGCCTGTGCGAGGATAATGCGCGACTCGGGGTAGCCGATCATCTTGACAGAGGTCATCGCCGAGGTGCAGAGTGTGAGTGCCTGCGGGTTGGCATTGCCGACATCTTCGCTGGCCAGAATAACGAGACGGCGGGCAATAAACTCCGGCGGTTCGCCCCCTTCGATAAGACGGACCAGATAGTAGATCGCCGCGTCCGGGTCGGAGCCGCGGATCGACTTGATAAGCGCCGAAGCCAGGTCGTAATGTACCCCCGCCTCGGAGCTGCCGCCGCTCTGTGCATTGGGGCGCAAAGCCTGCAGCATCTGAAGGGTAATGTTTGTATCTAAAACAGAGGCAAACTCCAGGAGTTTTAACAGCCCTCGTGCATCACCGCCGCAGGAGCGCAGCAGATACTCTCTCGCATCCGCATCGATTGTCAGTTTTTCGGAGGAGAGCGCCTTGTCAAGGAGGGTATTCAGGGCGTCTATGGAGATAGATTTAAGTTCAAAGAGAAGCGAACGCGAGCGCATCGCGGCCGTCAGCGAGAAGAAGGGGTTCTCCGTCGAAGCACCGATGACTAACACGCTGTTATTTTCCATAACCGGCAGTAACACCTCCTGCTGGTTCTTCGCCAGACGGTGTACCTCGTCAATGAAGATCAGCGGTTTCTGGAGGGCGTTGGCATATTGGTCAAAGACCTTCCGCAGCTGCTCGATCTTGAGCGAAGTCGCATTAAACTCATAAAAAGGGAGGTCCATCATCTTGGCGATAATTCGGGCTATGGTCGTCTTTCCGCTGCCCGGAGGACCGTAAAAGAAACTGTGGCCAAGCTTGCCCTCTTCACAGAGCCTGCGAAGGGGTGCACCTTTTTTGCAGAGTTCCTCCTGTCCTAAAACAGCGTCAAAATCACCGGGGCGCAGAAGATAGGTAAAATCAGCCATCGAACCTATTTCTTGAATGCTTTGCTTTTAGCTGGTGCCTTGCTTTTTGCAGCTGTTTTGGTCTTAGCCGCTCGCTTGCCTTTATCCGGCACTTTGGATTTGGCTGCTGTTTTAGGTTTTTCGGCTGTTTTGGTCTGCACAGGTGCTTTAGCCTCTACCTCAATTTTCTTTTTGACAGATGCTTTGCTTTTTTTCTCTTTTTCGTCGGCATCCAGGAATTCGCGCAGGTGCACATATTCGCTGCGCTCCAGAAAGCGGGTCTTGCCTGTCGGCAGGTTGTTCAGCTCCACCCCGCCGAAACTCAGACGTTTAAGGTCCGCCACTTCGGCATTAAAATGGGCAA
>CAZNQJ010000287.1:0-3209 GCA_964575205.1 uncultured Campylobacterales bacterium
CAACATCAACTACTTTGTGCTTGACGAAGCGGACCGGATGCTCGATATGGGCTTTATCAACGAGATAAGGGCGGTCGCCGAACTGATGCCGAAGGGGCGCCAGACCTTTATGTTCTCGGCAACCTTTACCCCCAAAGTGGTCAACCTTGCCAAATCCCTGCTGCGAAAACCGAAGATCATCGAAGTGGCGCGGCAGAACAAGACCGCTGAGACGATCGAGCAGAAGGTCCATTTCGTCAACAGCGCCGACAAGACCGATCTGCTGACCTATATAATCGGCTCAAACAACTGGCCGCAGGTGATCGTCTTTACCCGTACCAAAGAGGTGACGGACAACCTTGCCAAAGAGCTGACCGACGCCGGGCTTCCTGCCGCCGCGATTCACGGCGATATCACGCAGGCAAAGCGTACGAAAGCCCTCCAGCAGTTCAAGGAGGGCAAATTCAGGGTCCTGGTCGCAACCGATGTCGCCGGCCGCGGGCTCGACATCAAAGATATGGATTACGTGGTCAACTACGAACTGCCGAGCGTGGCGGAGGATTATGTCCACCGCATCGGCCGTACAGGGCGTGCCGGCAAGCAGGGGCTGGCCGTCTCGCTTGTCTCTGCCTATGATGTTGCCTACCTGTTGGAAATAGAGAAGCTCATCGGCCTTAAGATGACCGAGATAAAAACCGAGGGGTATACGTTTACCGAAAGGGTCCCCGACCGCTCGGAGCAGCATAACCAGCGCGACCGCCGCAAAAGTGCGGCTATCCGTAAGCATACCCCGAAGAAAGAGAAGCCGAAACGCGCTTCGGCACCTAAAAAGGTCAAAGCGACCAAGCGCAACCGTTTCGGCGCGTAAGGGAGAGAGATGCACCGTATACCAGCCGAATCAGGAAGCGCCAAAGAGGCCAATGCTTTTGTCGAACAGCTGCAGCACTACTTTGTAGAGCGTCTCAATGCCCTCAGCCGTGAGTTCGGCGAGGACAAAGCCTTTGAGGCTGTCGAGTGGTTCAGAGACGAAGGACGCCACGGCGGCGGTCTCCGTTACATGGCGACGGACGACACGCTATTCAACCGCGCCTCGGTCAATGTCTCGCAGGTGCACTACGACGGCGACAACGATAAAAAGCTGGGTTCGGCAACGGCGCTCTCGACCATCATCCACCCCTTCAACCCTCTCGTCCCCTCCATCCATATGCACATCAGCTGGACGGAGATGAAAAGCGGCAAAGGGTACTGGCGCATTATGGCCGATCTCAACCCGGCGATCGAGAACCAAGCGGCGACTGAGACCTTTTCCGAGAGTCTGAAAAGTGCCGCACCGGAGTATTACGAAGAGGCGTCTGCACAGGGCGACCGCTACTTCAATATTCCGGCACTCGGACGCCACCGCGGGGTGTCGCACTTCTACCTTGAAAGTTTTACGAGCGGCGATGCGCAAGCGGACAAAGCGCTGGCCAAAGGTTTCGGCGAGAAGATGGTCGACTGCTACATCGCGATCGTCAAAGAAGCGCTGAAAGAGAGCCCGGCACCGACAGAAGAGGATTTTGAGAGACAGCTTGCCTACCACACCCTTTATCTCTTCCAGGTGCTGACGCTGGACCGCGGGACGACGTCGGGGCTGTTGGTGCATAACCAGAACGATGTGGGGATACTCGGTTCGATTCCCCGTTATGTCGACAAGGCGCTGCTTGCATCGTGGAAAGCTCTCGTTCAGCCGCCGCAGGATATGTTGGTACAGGGTCTTGTTGATGCTTTGGACGAAGAAGGCAGGGTCCTCGTGGACGATGCGACAAAACAGCGTCTCGCCAAAGTCGTACGACAGCACTACAAAACCCACCCCGAAGCGATAGCGCTTCAGGCCAGCGGCGAAGTCATACCGCCAACCGTCGACAATCACAAATAAAAAGTTCCAGCTTCGGCACACCTTGCACCGGACTGCGGCACGCTCGCCGCACAGCAGTGCGCCTTCGGCCTTAGTCCGGCACAATCTGCACCAAAACAAGGGTACCGCTCGCGAAGCGATGTTTCCTCGAAATCTGAAACTTTTGCAGGTTCACTTTAAGGTGAGCTTCGCCACCTTTTACGAATTACGAATTACGAATTACGAATCACGACCTCGGATCAAAGATCGAAAAGTCCACTTCCTCTTCTTCTATCGACGTATCCAGCTGTCTGAAGTTTCCGAGTGTTTCGCCGGTGCCGGTGACGGTTTTCAGATTGTAAAGTTCGCCCTTGTCGATCAAAAACTCTTTGACCATTTTGAAGCCGCCTCGATCAAGCAGGGCGGAGGATGTCTTCTGCTCCAGGTAGAGGAACATCAGACAGGTTGTCGAGGAGGCATATTCGGCGATGAAAGCGTCTTCGGACCTGATGACGTCATCGAGCCAGTTCTCCAGCCGGTCGACCCCTGTTGCGGTGACGATCAGCGGCAGATCGCACCAGCGGGCGATCAGGCTGCTGAGCTCATCGGCACTCATCGGACGGATATAGTCGGTGTCATCGAGTTTGGCCGCCAGCATATAGCGTCCAACCGCATTCATGACATAGGGAAGAATATTCTCTTCCACGACTTTCGGGTTGGCATCGGCGAGGGTGAGCATGGTGATCTCGATGTTGAGGGCCTCTCTGATCTGGTAGTTCAGCAGACTCGCCAGCCCTTCGATACGGTCGTTGATCGGGACATTTGTGACGACTGCAGCCATGCGCAGAAAAGCATCGGACTCGATGATCCGGACACCGGGATAGATCGTCTGGTCAAAATGGAGACGGTGGTAGATGCTGAAGTAGCGCATGCCGTCCTCTTCGGTGGTGATCAGCATCGCTTCAAGCAGGACACCCGGCGATACCGTCGGCAGTGCCAGGGCAAAATAGTGCTCTTTCTGGATGAGCTCCAGTTCGGGGTACGCCTCCTGCAGAACCTTAAAGGCCAGTACGACATCCGGGTTGAAAAGCGTCGGGCGCGAGAGGATCAGTTTCTTTAAAAAGCTCCCCTCATCGGGAATATGAAAGAGTCCGTTGATAGTGTTGGTGCTGTTATCGATCTGCATGCTGTTCCTTGTGTGCGCAATTATAACAAAGCCGTGGGAACTCTCCTTGAAACAGGATCCGCAATTAAACAAAGATGAAGGAAGATGAAAGCGATCAGGGCATAAAATTGAAACAACAGCCTAAAGGAGAGAACATGAAAAAAGTGATTGCTGCATCTTTAATGGCCCTTG
>CAZNQJ010000288.1:0-622 GCA_964575205.1 uncultured Campylobacterales bacterium
ATTTTATGAATACGAAAATCGCATTGACTCTTCTGGCACTGTTTTTTATTACCGGTTGTACGCCGGGGAGCGCGGACAGTTCCGGTAATGATAATGAATCGGTTCACAACGCGCTGGTTGAGGTTGTAGCGGTTGAGGTCGTTAAGCCTGTACTCCAGCAGCAGATACCCCAGCTGCCTTTTCACGCCTTTTTTAACTTTGAAAAGGCTGCTGGAGTTCTTCAAGCGAAGAGGCGGCGATGATCGTATTGTCCGGGTTGACGGCCAGGAGTTCAAGGTCAAGGTTCATATCTCTCTTTTTCTGCATCAGCAGGCGCGAGATCCTCTTGTCGATGTCGCCGACTACCATGTCGTCCATCACTTCGAGTTGCGAAAGAAAGGTCACCTCGCGTTTTAGCGACGTCATCTGCTGTTGGACGTCGTGTTTGATCTTGTCGACCTGGGCGTACTGCGTCTGGGTAATACTCTGAATGATCTTCTCCTGCCCCCAGTTGAGCGTGTAGAGCAGGATAAAAAGATAGGGAAGAAAACCGATGGCAAAAAGGGCGATCAGCAGTTTGGTCTTGAGGCTTCTGCGAAGCAGCCTGGAGCGCGCGGACAGCCACTTATAGGCAGGCATCACA
>CAZNQJ010000288.1:632-3208 GCA_964575205.1 uncultured Campylobacterales bacterium
TCTTGTCGACCTGGGCGTACTGCGTCTGGGTAATACTCTGAATGATCTTCTCCTAGGCAGGCATCACAGACCCTCCCTCTGCTCGTAGATGATCTTGACGCTTGCATCAACGGCCTCTTTGGGGACATAGCCGATCGCCCCGTCCACCTCCCGAACAAAGGCGATCACGCTCTCCACCGACATCATCGTCAAAGGAGGCCGGTGCCCCAGGTAGTGCTGTTTCGCCCAGTAGGAGGCAAGCTGCCTGTCCGACATGGAGATGATCGTCCTTTGAAAGCTTTCGCGCAGCGGATCGGAGGCGGAGAGGTTGAGCGGGATCAGCCTGAGCGTATCGATATAACGTCTTTTTTTGAGATAGATCCTGCGGATCTCATTTGCGTCGAGATCTTTGCCGATTTTGCTCGCTTTGTTTGCTATTACGACAAATTGGGCCGCTTCCAGGGAGAAAAAGAGCAGGGCCGTTGTCAGTATGATCCGCAGCATCCGAAGGCCTAGAACAGAACCGAAAAGGAGATCAGAAACTGATCTTCAGCGTGCAGAGAGTGCAGCTGGTACTCCGCCTTCAAGGCAACGGGATAGATCGGTCTGTAGGTGTAGCCAAAGACCGAGAAGGCGTCTTTAACAGCGCGCGTATCGTCTTTGTAGGCTTCGAGACGGAGAATGCCGGCATGCTGCGGCGTAAAACGGTAGACCCCCTGTACATAGCCTGCATAGGGGACGCTGAAGTCGCCCCTGTCATGCTGCGAACCGATCTCGGAGAGGAGTTTGAAGGTTTCGCTCTCATAACAGAGCGAAGCCATCAGGTAAAAAAATGTCTCTTTTAAATGGGTATGAAACGTGCCGGTATTGAGCTGATAGCTCCAGGCCCCGAGTGTGTGGACAAAACCGATACCGTAATGGCGGTCGGTGTCAAAGTTGTTATAGACATCGTCGCTGTTGTAGAGGGCATCGAGATCCCGCGTCTGCTGCATCATCAGGTTGATACTGTTTTCCGATGCGCTGTAGGTATGGTGCGAGAGCCCGAATCCGGTCGTGTATTTCGGAAAGAGGATCTCCGTCGAAACCGGGCTGGAGGTGGTGTCGTGAAGGACATTGACCGGGGTGAGGTTCCAAAATCCGATCGGCGAGTTGTATTTGCCGATCTGCAGGGTGTTTTCATCGTTAAAGTCATAGCCGAAGTTGAGCCGTTCGGCATGAAAACGCAGCTCTGTGTTTGTGCTGTTTTCGGGCATCCAGCTCTTGAGATAGGAATCACTGGCCTCGATCTCTGCCAGATAAAAGAATTTGCCGTCATCCCCGTAGGCCAGCAGCGCCAGGTCATCAAGACTGAGCTGCTGCAGCTCCTCCTGTTGCCGGTAGTTTAGTGAAAAGTAACCGCCGACGTAGAGCGGCAAACCGGCGACCTGAACCCCTTCTCCGGGACGGTAGGCGGCCTCTTCACCGTAGGCAAACAGATGAAACAGCAGTGCTATCAACACGGCAAAACGCATGGTGCCCCTTTGAAAGAGAGAGAGTTGCACTATTATACACTTTCTCCAACCAGACACCAACTTGTCCCCGTAATTGTCTTTCGCCTTTGGTCTCTGCGGCAGGTTCAGTACTCCCTTTCATAGAATATGCTTCTCTTTACGCTATACTTTTTCAACGATCCTTGAAGGAGAAAGTACATGCGTACTCCGCTTGACATTTCCACGCTCTACCACAGATGCGACCCAGCATCATTGACATTTGCAACGACCGGGGAGCTTGAACTGCTCGAACAGCCGATCGGACAGAAAAGTGCCCTTGACGCCATCGATTTCGGCACCAATATTCAGCAGGACGGCTACAACCTTTTTGCGATGGGGCCTTCCGGAAGCGGCAAACATTCCGCGGTCATGGCCTTTTTGGCGAAGAAGGCCGAGGGGGAAGCGGTACCGAACGACTGGTGCTATGTCAACAACTTTAAAGACCCTCGAACGCCTATCGCCATCGAGCTGGCACCGGGAAAAGCAGCACCGTTCAAACATGATATGGATGAACTGATCGAACTGCTGCAATCGATCCTCCCCGCGGCTTTTGAAAGCAACAGTTACCGCAATGAACGCGAAGCGATCAACCAGAAGTACATACAGGAGCAGACCGATATCTTCCATCATCTGCAGGAAGAGGCGACCCGTCACGATGTTGCCATGAATACCACCTCTGCCAGCCGCGTTACCTTTGTACCGGTTGTCAACGGCAAGGTTCTCTCTGCCGAGGAGTTCACGGCCATAAAAGGGAAAGAGAAAGAGGAGATAACCCGCAAGATGGGCGAATTTGAGCTCATCGTCAAAGAGGGGCTGCACAAGGTCAGCGAGCTTAACAAGGCACAGCACAAAGAGTTTAAAGAGCTTGACCGGAAGATTACGAAAGAGGCTGTCGAATCGCTTATCGATGAACTTCGCCGCAAGTATGCCGATCTTGACAAGATCATCAATTATCTTAACGCGCTGCAGGAAGATGTTATCCACAAGGTGCAGGAGTTCCTGGTCAAGCCGGAGGAGATGAATATGCCGCCCTTTATGCAGGAGTATTACACCCCCACTTTTGCCGCT
>CAZNQJ010000289.1:0-1901 GCA_964575205.1 uncultured Campylobacterales bacterium
TCCTGAATAGACCCCATTGATTTTCTCCCATGAGAGTGTTCTTGATTGCTGGCTGAGCGTGTGCGATGCATGGATAGGCAAAAATACGAACGACTCCAGCAGTGATGCGATCACAAGGGCACTGAAGGCGATCGGGATAAGCTGTATGATCTCGCCCAGTTTTCCGCTCAGCATCAAAAGGGGGATAAACGAGAAGAGCGTGGTCAGTGAAGCGATAGTGACAGGTTTTGCCATCTCCTTTGTCCCCAGCAGGGCGGCCTCTTTGGCGGAGTACCCTTTTTCGATGTACTGCTGAATGTTTTCACTGACGACGATGGCGTCATCAACGATGATACCGATGGCGATCAGCACCCCGATCAACGAGTTTACATTGATGCTGTAGCCGGTAAAGTAAAAATAGATAGCGCCTATGACAAAGGAGGTGGGGATGCCCAGGGCGATGATAAAGGCGATGCGGATATTGATCAGAACGGCGGTCAAAAATGAGATCAGTATGACGCCCAGTATGATATTGGAGATGACAATATTCAGGCTGTCTTTGATGACATCGGACTGATCCATTCTGACACTGTACTCAACATCGGGCGTGCCCGCTCCCGATATAAGCTCGGTGATCTTGTCGGCGATCTTGATCGCATCGCCTTTCGGATTCTGGAAGATCGCAAGGGTAATGGAATTTTTCCCGTTCATGCTCGCAAGTGTGGAGGAGTCCTCATACCGTTTGTGTATCGATGCGATATCTTTTAACAGGATCTGATGACCGTTTATGTTTAAAATGGTATCTTCAAGCTCATTGGAGAGCTTTTTCCCGTTGTAGGTTGAGAGGTAATACTGCTCTTTTCTGTTTTCGATCTTGCCCAGCGGAAATATCTCTGACACTTCCGACAATATCCGCAGGATCTCATTCAAAGAGAGGTTGTAGGCGTTGACCCTCTTCTCATCGATCAAGATCTCGTAAAAGAGGTCGGAATCACCGAATATGGTGACATCCGAAATGTTGTCAATGGAGAGAAGCCTGCTTTTGAATTTTTTGGATAGAGCCTTGAGCTCGGCTCTGGGGAGCTTGTCGGAGAGAATGGAGACATGCATGATGCTTCTTGAGTGGGCCACACCTCTGATGAGCGGCTCATCCATGTCGGCCGGAAGATTTGCCCTGATCAGCGCCAAAGCGTCTTCCACATTCCTTATGGCGTCGGTTTTATCGGTGCCTTTGTGCAGCTCCAGAACGATGGTGAACCTGCCCGGAGAGATCACCGATGAGACCGATTCCACACCGACGATATTTTTGACTTCATCTTCGATCTCCTGAACGGCCATCTTGTTCAGTATATCGACCGAAGCCCCCGTGTAGGCGCCTCTGACGGTGATGGAGTTTGGTTCTATCTCCGGAGATATCTCTTTGGGAATCTGAGTATAAGCGAATATGCCCACCGCGAAAAGCAGAAAAAAGAGGGTATAGTTTATTTTATAGTTTTCAATAAAAAACTTTAAAATTCTTTCAAACATAAATTGTTCCGATACCGTAATGATTTTTCTGTTTCACACATCTTTTTTGGTGATGATTCCAAGGTTTTTAAACTCTTTTTGTTTCAGTGCATCCAGCAGGATGATAAAGAGATCAAACCTTGCCTCTTTGTCACAATTGATATAAACGGGTATATCGGCCCGGTAATTTGAGAGCGCCTTTTCAATCTCTTTTTCCGGGACTTTTACATTGTCAAATAAAATATCGCCGTTTTGTTTTATGGTAATCGTGAGATTTTTTTTGTCATCTTCTTTAACCGCACTTTTTGAGCTGGGAAGATCGACGGGAATGATTCCCTTTGCCACAAAAGAGGCCGTGGTCAGAACAATGACAAGCAGTACCAGCATGATGTCGATAAAAGGGACGACATTGATGG
>CAZNQJ010000289.1:2001-3206 GCA_964575205.1 uncultured Campylobacterales bacterium
AGAACAATGACAAGCAGTACCAGCATGATGTCGATAAAAGGGACGACATTGATGGAGTCGAATTTTTTAATCTGCATGTTTTCTCTTTTGCGCTATTTCCCAGCGGGCCAGGAGCACCTCCATCTTTCTCGCCAAATGGTTGTAAAAAACGATGGAAGGAATAGCCACCAGAAGTCCCATGGCGGTCGCTTTCAGGGCCAGTGCCAAAGAGGTCATGATCATCTTGGCATCAAGTTCCGAAGAGTGACCCATGGCGTAAAAAGTTATGATGATGCCGAATACCGTTCCAAGCAGCCCGATATAGGGCGCATTCGAACCAAAGGTCGAGATGATGTTGACATTGTTGGTCAGAACGATCTCAAGCTCTTCTCTTGTCTCAAAATTGTTTACATCGAGCTCTTTGTAAAAGAGGATCCTCTCGATCCAGAACCAGAACGCCATGAAACTCATGACGCCCAGAAGTCCGATGACCCCGTAATCAACAATGTTTTTCAGTAGTTCTATGTTCATGTTTTACCTGCCTCTCTAGGTACTAGAATTTAAGGGATAGTCCGGCTGTAAGAATTCTTCCCGGGTCCACGGTTATGGAGAGGTCTTCTTTGTCAAATACCCCGTCGCCGTTTCTGTCGCTGCTTGATCTTGCTGATCTATAGAACTGCTTGTCAAAAACATTGTCTACCCTTGCAAACATGCCAAGCTCATAACCGCTCAGGTCGATTTTATAGGCTGCCATCAGATTGAGTGTGGCTTGACCGGCTATCTCAATCGCATTCAGATCATCTGCATAATATTTGGATTTTGCATTGACTTCTGCTGTGAGTTTTACACCTTTTGTTGCCTGATAATCGGTGATCAGATTAAATTGATGTCTGGGTGTTCTTGGAATGTCATTGCCGGTAACATCAAAAAAAGTGATAACCGAAGTACGGGAGTTCCCGTCCAGGTCAATTCCGAAATTGCTATAATCTGTGTACTTGGCCTGCAGATACGTATAGGCCAGATTAAAGGAGAGATCCCTGGTTATTCCGCCGTTTACGGCAAGCTCCAGACCCCTGTGTCTTGCCCCTCCGATGTTGTCCCACATGTCAACCGTATCGGTATTTCCATAGTTGCCCGAGGTCTTCATGATAAAATCTTTTCTATCAAGCTGATAGACAGAGATGTCGTAATTGATACCGTGTTTGGTGCTTCTGAGGCCTATCTCA
>CAZNQJ010000290.1:0-3191 GCA_964575205.1 uncultured Campylobacterales bacterium
ATCACGAATCACGAATCACGAATCACGAATCACGAATCACGAATCACGAATCACGGTGTTTGTTAATAGGATCGATTGGTTTAGAGAGGTATAGACTTGCAGCGCAAGGCTGCATAGGGAAGGGCTTATAAGGAGAGTTCTGAAATCTTTTGTGTTACATCGGCCGCACGGACCGGTTTCATCAAAAAGCCGTTTGCACCGGCTTCGAGTGCTTCATTCTTTTTCGTCTCGTCGGTTGTTAAGACGATGATTGGCAGTTGTTTAAGATTGTCATCGGAACGGACGACTTTGAGCATCTCAATCCCGCCCATAACCGGCATGATGATATCAAGAAGAATGATATCGATGTCGTTGCGCTCTTTAAGAATATTGATCGCATCGGCTCCGTTTCTGGCTTCGATGACTTCAATAACGTTTTCTGTTTTCATGAGCATTGACTTGAGCAGCTTTAAATTGATCAAGTCGTCATCAACTGCTAATACTTTTAGATTTTGTGCCATATGTCTGTTTCCTTATTTTTTTGTATATTTTTCAACGATGAGACGCAATAGGTCTTTATTGACAAGGTTGTTGATGATTTCATCTGCGATTTCATTGTGTTCAGTGTTTTCTCGAGAAGCCGGGTCTACCATCATGACGATAGCGGTTTTAGCGGCCAGCCCGTCAACAGTCTCCTTCAATAGTGCGTAGTCCATATCCGCCATCTCTTTGTCAACCAAGATCATGCGGGGATTTTTCGCTTTGATCTCTTTGAGCAGTGCATTAAATGAGCTAGAAGTGACATAGTTGAACTTCAATTCATCAAGCAGCATAGAAAAGAGTTTTGTTTCAATCGGACTTTTTTTAGCAAGCAGAATATCGAGTTGTTTGACCTCTTTCTCTACTGCGGGTACTTTCGCATCTGTTGCATTTTCTGATGGCTGCTGCGCGTCTGTCTGATCTGCTTGGATCTCATTGACATCAATGATCTTATCAGCCAGGAAGTGGTTTAACAGTGACGTAAGCTCTGTCCGTACCAACGGCTTGGTCGTATACTCATCCATTCCTGCTGCCAGGAAACGTTCACGATCGCCCTTGAGCGCATTCGCCGTCAAGGCGATAATAGGAATGTGCGGAACGTTGAAGTCCTCTTCATAATCAAGTATCTCTTGTGTCGCTTCGACACCATCAAGTACCGGCATCTGAATATCCATAAAGATCACATCATAATTTCCGTTTTTACGTTTTTCGAAGGCTTCAAGACCATTGTTCGCCAATGTGATCTCAAGACCAAGATCTTCCAAGGTACGGCGGATAAGTTTTTGATTGATGATATTGTCTTCTGCTACAAGTGCTTTTGCTTTGAATTTTGACGTACTTGCGTCAAATTTCTTGTGACGGAGCTGCTTCGCTTTTTTATTGTTAAATGATTCAAGGTCAAAGGATTCCAGGACCGATTTGATCTTGGAGCCGTTCATCGGCTCATACATGACTTTGAAGATATCAATGCCCATTGCATCGATTTTCTTCATATAGAATGATTTGGTAATAAGAATAAGCTCTTCTTGCGATTTGGCAAACTCTTCTATGGCCGTTTCATTTGTATAGTCATAGTCAACAAAAAGCATGTCGTAGTTGACTTGTCGTTCAAGTTTTTGAAGTTCAGTAACATCTTTAAATGTTGTGTAGCTCACACCATAAAAGTCAAGGTATTGCTTAAGATAGATCTCCTGACGTTTCGTTTTGGTATCAGACTCAAGAATAAGTGCATTGATGTAGCTGAAGCTTCCGCTGATCGACTCGTTAAGCGTCTCGATCTCTTCAAATTCAAGTTCGAAGAAGAAGGTCGTGCCGTGACCCGGTTCACTCTCAAGGTCAAGTTTACCGCCCATTAGTTCAACAAAACGGCTGGAAATGGTTAGACCAAGACCGGTACCGCCGTATTTACGTGACGTCGATATGTCAGCCTGGCCAAAGGCTTCAAAAATATTGGCTTTTTGCTCTGCGGTGACACCGATGCCGTTGTCTTCGACCGAGAAGCGAATACGTGTACGGTTTGGCTGATCGATCTTGATCTTACGGATATCAACATTGACCGCACCGCCGCTGTTTGTAAATTTGACCGCATTGGAGAGCAGGTTGATAATGATCTCTTTGAGTTTGGTCGGATCACCTTTGACCGGTCGTTCAAGTTCCGGATCAACAAAACAGGCAAGGTCGATATGTTTTTCAGAGGCACGAACACCGTAGACTTCAACGGCTGAATCAAACTCTTCGATAGGGCTGAAGACGATCTCTTCGATCTCAAGTTTGTTACTTTCGATCTTGGAAAGGTCAAGAATATTATTGATGATCTCGAGAAGGTTCTCGGAGCTTTTTTCGATAATGTCGATAAATTCGCGCTGTTCGTCCTGTAGGTCAGTATCTTTAAGCAGCTCTGTAAATCCGACGATACCATTAAGCGGTGTACGGATCTCGTGTGACATATTGGCAAGGAACATCGATTTGGCTTCGGAAGCCTCCATAGCCTTTTCTGTCTCTTGTTTTGTCTGGTCGATAATATTTTCAAGCAGCGCATAGGCTTGTGCCGTACCATCTGCGGTATCAAGGTTGATCTTATGGGACAAACCGGTATCGTCTTCAACAGTGTCTTCGGCAACACGGTTAAGGACGGCTTCCAGATTTTTGATATTGCGCGCGATATCGTTTGAAAGAACGATAGCCAGGAATGCAAGCAGGAGTGAAGCGACCCAAATAGCGATCGCGATCGAAAGGACTTGGATCGCGTTCTCTTGAACAATGTTTGAACGTGTACCCATGGCATCAATGAGGATTTTCTCCGCCTCGGACAGAATGTTGATCTTCTCAGACAACATCGTAAACCAGATGCCTGATTCGGTTGAGTAAAGCCCGTCATTGACAGCCTGCATGATCTCCGCACGTTCCGTGGTGATATCGCTGAAAAGCTCAGTATTGTCTTCATCTTTGAAGATCGCTTCGAGCTCAGTCCTGACACCTCGATTTAGAACACCTTCATAATTGATCGAGTCAGCTTTACCGATCAACGTAATCCATGTGTTAAGCTCTTCGGCATCAAATCGGGTTCCACGGGCAAGGGCATAACTGATAAAGTCACGCTCGTCGCCGGTAAAGTGTTTCGCATCAAGAATATTGATGTAGGCCGATGCAAGCGAAGCGATATCCGGATCCAC
>CAZNQJ010000291.1:0-1562 GCA_964575205.1 uncultured Campylobacterales bacterium
AGCAGTGCCCCGGCCGCCATCGCGAAGGTCGTGGGAAATGCAAGCGGCGTGAATAGCAGCCCCTCCTGCCCCTCAAGCGCAAAGATCGGCAAAAAGGAGACCACGACAAGCGCAAGGGCGAAAAAGATCGGGCGGCCGACCAGCTGCGAAGAGCGCAGGATCACACCGATGCGCTCTTTATCGTTCAAGCCGCGACCTAATTTTTCTTCCATCTTGTGAATCGATTTGTGGGCATTCTCGATCATCACGATGGTCGCATCGACCATCGCACCGATGGCGATGGCGATCCCCCCGAGGCTCATGATGTTCGAGCCGATGCCGAAGCCCTTCATCAGCAGGAAGGTGGCACCGATGGTCAGCGGCAGAATGATCAGCACGATCAGTGAAGAGCGCAGGTGCATCAGAAAGAGCGCAATGATCACGACGACGATGATGCTCTCTTCGATCAGCGTCCCTTTGAGCGTATCGACCGCTTTTTCGATCAGGCTCGAGCGGTCGTAGGCGGTGGTCACCTCAACGTCATCGATCTTGAGTTCGGCCATCCTGGCTTTGACGCGTTCGATGACCGAATAGACATCTGCACCGTAGCGCACCATCACGATGCCGCCCACCGTTTCGCCTTCGCCGTTCAGGTCAGCCACACCGCGGCGGTTGGCCGGTACCAGCTCCACGCGGCCGATATCGCCGATGGTGAGCGGCACCCCCTCTTCTGTCGCAATGACCAGGGTGCGAATGTCATCAAGGTCTTTGATGTAGCCCTTGGCCTGCACCATCCACTCATAGCCGTTCTGGATGACGATGCGCCCGCCGGTGTCGTCATTGTTATTTTTCAGCACTTTGGCGACATCGCCGATAGAGAGTCTGTGCATCACCAGCGCGTCATTGTTCACCGTCACCTGGTAGGTCGGGATAAAGCCGCCGATGCTGGCCACCTCCGAGACGCCGTCCACTCCCAGCAGTGCATACTTGTAGTAGTACTCCTGCAGCGTTCTCAGCTGGGCGAGGTTTTTCGTTTTGGAGGTGAGTGCGTACTCATAGACCCAACCCACGCCCGAAGCGTCCGGCCCGAGCTCCACCGACATAGACGAAGGCAACTGCGACTGTATCGACGCGAGCTGCTCCAGCACGCGCGTGCGCGCCCAGTAGAGGTCGGTCCCCTCTTTGAAGATAATGTAGATCAGGGCATTTTCGTAGGTGGAGTAGCCCCGTACCGTTTTGATATCGGCGATGGCCAGAAACTGCGACACCAGCGGGTAGGTTCCCTGGGCTTCGATGATCTCGGGCGACTGCCCCGCCCAGTTGACCTTGACGATCACCTGCGGCGGCGAAAGGTCCGGCAGGGCGTCGAGCGGGGTATTCCTCATCGACCAGTAGGCGCCGATGATCAAAAAAAGGGTCGCCATCAGGACCAGGAAACGGTTCCTGATGCTTAAGGCTATGAGCTTTTCAATCATGCGACACCTCCATTTCCAAATTGCAATAACGCTAGGATCAAAGCACGGTTTTCCTGTGCGCGGGCTTGACGCCGAGTCGACCAAAGGAAATCCCTTAAGGGGAGACTT
>CAZNQJ010000291.1:1662-3184 GCA_964575205.1 uncultured Campylobacterales bacterium
TTCGGATAGAGCTGCACTTTGGTCGCTTTGAACGCCTTCTCCAGCCCCACGACCTTCACACTGAAGTCGTTCATATCGCGGTAGCGGTAAAGATCTTTTTGATAGATCTTCACCTCGATCCACACTTTGCTCAGATCGACGATGGTAAAGAGCTTCTGCTTGGCGTTGAACGCGCCGAGGTTGTTGACACTCTTTGCAAAGAGATAGCCGTCTGAGGGGGCATAGATATAACTCTCTTCGCTTGCCTTGCCTCTTTTTTTAAGTGCGTTGATCTCCGCTTCGGGCAGATCCAACAGCAGCAGCTTCTCTTTTGCGCTCTTTACCATCTCGGGGCTGGGGCGTTTTCTGTCGTAGCTTAGGGCGTTGATATAGTCCTCTTTGGATTGCAGGATATCCGGCGAGTAGACCCTTGCCAGCCGCTCGCCTTTTGCCACTTTCTGGTAGATCTTGTCCGCATAGAGCGTCGTGATGTAACCGCCGAAACGCGGCGCCACGTCGAAGAGAAGTGACTCGTCCGCCGTGACGTAACCGTAGTTTTTCAGGCTGAACGCCGCTTTCTCCTCTTTGACCTTGACGGTCTGCACGCTGAAGAGCTGTTTTACCGTCGCCTCATTTGCCATCAAAGGCACCATAAACAGTAAAAGTATCAACAACCGTTTCATCGCATCTCTCCGATCAGCGCATCCAGTGCGGCCTCTGCCCTGTTAAAGCGCAATGTGGCCTCAATCAGCTGCTCATCCAGCGCCAGTTTCTGTTTCAGCAGATCGATATAGACAAAAAGGTCCTGTCCTGTCTGCACCGAAGCACTGGTCAGGTCAAACATATGTTCGATCTGCGACATGCTCTCGTCATGGATAATGCGGTAGATGGAGTAGGCCTCCTCGAGCTGGGCGTAGAGCCCGCCGGTCTCCCCTTTGAGCCGTTCAAGATAATCCTGACGTGCGGAGGCCGTCGAGAGTGCGATCTTCCGGGCGGCTTCGGTATGGTCGCTTTCGCTTCCGTAGATCGGCAGCGCCATCGACAGACCGACATTCACATAATCGGCAAACTCCTGGCGGTGGAAGTACCCCACCTGAAGAGAGGGGTCGACACTGCCGGAGAGCTCTTCCACTTTCACCCTGCTCTGCGCAGCCGCCGCTTCGGAACTTTTCATCGCATAGCCCCTGTTGTTTGAGAGCATGGAGAGATAAAGGTCAATGGTCTTGGGCTCTTGCACATTCAGTTCGATCTCAAGGCTCTCTACCCGTTCTGCCGCGAGGTAGCCGAGTTTGGCAAAAAGCGCTTTGCGCCGGCTATCGTAGCGGCTCTTTTTGATCTTGAGCTGCGAGAGTGCCAGCTCTGCCGACATGATGCCCATATGGCTGCTGGCGCGTGTCGAAGAGTAGGCGGTATTGAGGTCGATGTTCTGCTGCGTCACCTGGATATATTCGCCGATAATACGGAGCTCCTCATCCACCTCCCAGATGCCGTATGCCGTCATCTTGATCTGCTCGACAAGCTTCACCTTCGCCTCTTCCAGCGT
>CAZNQJ010000292.1:0-3161 GCA_964575205.1 uncultured Campylobacterales bacterium
CTCATTGCTCACCTTGATCACTTCGCCGTAGACCCCTGTGTCCAGGACCTCCGGGACAAATCCGGCACCGATCCCCTGAATTTTGTGCGGACCGGGTTTTCCGCCGGAGAGGATCGCCGAATCTTCCGGTTCAACGGCAATGATCTGAATACCCGGGATCTCCTCTTTAAGCACCGTACCGGTGCCGGTCAATGTACCGCCGGTGCCGACTGCCGCAACAAAGATATCGACCTTTTTATCGGTATCGCGAAGGATCTCCTTTGCCGTGGTCAGACGGTGGACCTCCGGATTGGCCGGGTTTTGGAACTGTTGCAGGATAATGGCATCTTCCAGACTCTCCTGGAGCTCATTGGCCTTGTCTATCGCCCCTTTCATGCCTGCCGCGGCAGGGGTCAATACAAGTTCGGCACCCAGCGCTTTGAGAAGGTTGCGGCGCTCCATACTCATCGATTCGGGCATGGTCAGTGTCAGTTTAAGCCCCAGCGCGGCACAGATAGCGGCCAGGGCGATGCCGGTATTGCCGCTTGTCGGCTCGATGATGCGGGTGTTGCCTTTGATAAGTCCTTTGTCAAGGGCATCTTTGATCATATTGAAGCCGATGCGGTCTTTGACTGAACTGGTCGGGTTCATAAACTCACATTTGCCCAGAATCGTTGCACCCGTCTTTTGTGAAGGCGCGTTAAGTCTTACGAGAGGCGTGTTTCCGATAAGTTCGGTGATGTTGTTTGCGATGTTCATAAGGCGTTTCCTTGGGTATCAGAGAAAAATCTCTTTAGTCTTGCCTGTATGATAAATCGTCCTTGGTTAAAACTGCGTAAAGCTGAGTGAATCGGTAGGGAATAAGCAACTCCTTTGGTACCTCAGAGCATTTACCTGTTTCCGCGGATGATGCCTGCACCGCCCATATTGGCGCTGTGGTAGATGATGCTGTGGTGTTTCTTGGCATAAAAACGCATCAGCAGTTTCTGCAGGGTCGGTTCGATGGAGGGGTGGAACCAGCCGTTGTTGCTGATAGCGATGATGTATTTTGGGTCGCCTTCATAGATCTCTTCGCAGGTGGCTTCATAACAGATGGCATTTCTGAATCTTGTCCCTTTAATGACGAAATCGCTCGGGTTTTTGGCTGTTACAAAGTCGGATGCCCCGTCAAAAAATGTTTTGTTGACCCATGAACGCAGAAACGACGGCAGCGGGATATATTCGCCGAATGGGACCAAAACCAGTTTTTTGGCGATCTCTACCTTCCCTTTTGAGAAGTGGTAACTGACATTATAGTGCAGACCGTTTTCCACATAGAGTGCGCCGGTGAGAATATCGATCTGATAGGAGTACCTACGAAGCTGGAATTCGATCTGCGGGGATCTGTTGAGAAAAAGGGGAAAGGCGGATTCGGGCAGAACGATCAGATCGTAGTGCTCTGTGATCGCCTTTTTGATGGCATTCAGATTGTCAACAACAATCTTCTGGCTGTTTTGCGGCAGCCACTTCTCCTCCTGCAGCAGGGTCGGTGCATAGAGTTTGATCTTCAGCGGGGGTTCGATGTAGCCGGGGGTGCTGAAGTTGAGTGCCCCCGCAAGCAGTAGCAGCGGTGCGTAGCGGAACTTTTTCAGCTCCTCGCGTCTTGAAAGATAGAGAAACAGCGACAGGGCCGAGAGGATCAGGGCGTATTGCCACTTTTCAACACCGAAATAGCTGTTGATAAAAGGGAGCTCCAACTGCAGCCAGTTCCAGTCCATTATCTCGACAAAACTCAGCGCGAAGAGAATAAGGGCGCGGTAGAGAGGATTTTTCGTCAGGGCCAGAGTACCGAAAAACAGGCTATACAGCAGGGCGAAGAAGAGGGTGACAAAAGGGGTCAGCCACCCAACGTGGTAGTACTTGAAACTGTAGCCGATCCAGTAGAACCAGAGCAGTCCGATAAAAAAACCGGCGCTCAGGATGACACGCGACGGCGCTTTCAACAGGAGGTAGAACGCCGCTATGGCTGCCAGCGTATTGATCGCTTCAAAGGTCAGAGCGAAATACTCGGCGTAGATAAAATAGCTGAAAAGGAGGGCAATGCCGAGGCCTTGCAAAAGATCAAAAGTCACGGCGCGGAAATTACTGTCTGGTTTCTTCATTGGCGTATTATACAGAGATTTAAAGGGTTCATCTCTTTTAGAGGTCTTAATATGTATAATGCAATAATTTTTTCAAAGGATTCACACCAATGGATATGCTAAGCCAACTTCTACCCTTCGTTTTTCTGATCGCGATCATGTACTTTATCATCATCCGCCCGCAGCAGCAACAGGCTAAGAAACACAAAGAGATGCTTCTTAACCTTGCCAAAGGCGACAAAGTCGTTACGAACGGCGGTCTGATCGTTGTGATCTACAAGGTGGAAGAGCAGTTCTTCTCAGTCAAGATGAATGATGATGTCATCGTCAAGATCCTCAAAGATGCTGTCGCACGAAAGTTTGAGGATGAAGCTTAATATCCGTTTTCTTATTCTGGTAGGCGCCGTTATATTCGGCGTTTTTTTCTCTATGCCGTCGCTCCTTCAGACGGAAAAAGGCGCCAAGATCACCCTGGGGCTTGATCTTCAGGGCGGTCTGCACATGCTTCTGGGCGTCAAGACCGAAGAGGCCGTCAAATCACGCATGAAATCGATTGCGGCGAGCGTCAAGCACTACACGGACCACAATGATATTCTGCTGGACACTCTCTCTGCAAGCGACGATGAGGTGCAGTTCTCTATCCTCGACAGCGACGATGCCGCTTCGATCGGTGTGATGCTTAAAGATATCGAGGGTATTCAGGTCAACCACAGCGGTGAGAACTACGCTTTGACCCTGACGCCTAAAGCGGTCGAAGAGACCAAAAAGCAGTCGATATCGCAGGCGATCGAGACGATCCGGAACCGTTTGGACCAGTTCGGTCTCGCGGAGCCGACAGTCGCCCGCCAGGGGGCCGACAAGATACTGGTCGAGCTTCCGGGCATCAAGACGCAGGAGGATGAGCAGCGCGCCCGTGAACTGATCTCACGCGCGGCAAAGCTGGAGCTGGTTGCGGTTGACGAAGAGCGCGCGATGCGTGTCTACACCATGAGCAAAGCTGAAGCTGCGCAGTACGGCGATATCATTCTGCCTGACAAAGAACGTCCTGAGGTGAAGTACCTG
>CAZNQJ010000293.1:0-3153 GCA_964575205.1 uncultured Campylobacterales bacterium
ATCGCCAAGATCGACCTGGGTCTGACAACGACGCTCTTTTTGGACCGTTTTGTCGAAGTGGTCAAGGTCAAACATTTTTGGATCGGTCTGATCAAGGGACCGTTTTTTGCCCTCCTGATCGCCAGCATCGGGATCTATCGCGGTCTTCAGGTCAAAAACGACACGCAGAGTATCGGTTTCAATACCACCAAGGCGGTTGTGGAGTCGATCTTTGCCGTGATCATCTGCGACGCCTTCTTCTCGATCGTCTTTACGAATCTGGGGTACTAGATGAAAAGTAAAAAACCGCACAGCATGGAAATAGTGATTGTCGGGTTGCATAAGAACCAACAGTTCAATGCAGGGAGGCACTAAATGCCGAGTCGTAAAAAGATCATAGAGATCAGCAATGTCGTCACGAAATTTGGCGACAACATCGTGCATGACGGCATCAACCTGCATGTGAACGAGGGCGAGATTTACGGGCTGCTCGGACCCAGCGGCTGCGGTAAATCGGTCCTGATGCGTGAGATGATCATGCTGGAAGATTTTCACAGCGGTTCGATAGAACTGCTGGGCCAGAAGATCGAGTCCATCCGAACAAGAGCGGCGCAGCAGCTTCGACTGAAGTGGGGCGTGCTGTTTCAGTCCAATGCCCTTTTTACCTCGTTGACCGTAGCCGAAAATATCGCCCTTTCGCTCCAGGAATATACCGATCTCACGCAAGAAAGTATCAGGGATATCGTTGCCTTCAAGATCGACATCGTGGGGCTCAAGCAGTCCGACGGCAATCTTTTCCCTTCGCAGATCAGCGGGGGGATGAAAAAGAAGGCTGCCCTGGCACGCGCCCTGGCGATGGACCCGAAAATCCTCTTTCTGGATGAGCCGACTTCGGGGCTGGACCCTATTTCTGCGCGGGAATTTGATACACTTATAGTAAAGTTACGCGATCTTTTGAACCTGAGCGTGCTGATGGTCTCGCATGACCTGACCTCGATCAACCACACGCTCGACAGGATGGCCGTTATCGATAATAAAAAAATTGCGGCCGAGGGAACGCTCGAAGAGATCAAAAAAATAAAAAGCCCTTTTATTGAGCGTTTTTTTGACATAGAAGAAGGAGTAGGATGAACGCCAAAACGAATTACACACTGGTCGGTCTTTTCGTGATCATGTCGATCGTATTGATCTTTGTTTTTGTGATCTGGCTGATCAGACCGGGTGATGAAAAGGCGCTTGCACCTTTCAAAATCTTTTTTACCGAATCGGTCTCGGGTCTGAATATCGACTCGCCGGTAAAGTACAGAGGGGTGACCGTAGGCAAGGTGACCAAGATGCATATCAACCAGGCCAATATCGAAGAGATAGAGGTCGATATATCGGTGGACAGTGATGCACCTATCAAAACCGATACGGTTGCCAAATTGAAGTCGCAGGGTATTACCGGCCTCAGCTATATCGATCTGAGCGAAGGCAGCAAAAATGCACCGATACTTAAAAAGGGGCAAAAAGAGATACCTGTGATAAAGTCGGTCCCCTCCTTTCTGGTCAAAGTCGAGGAGTCTTTTGGTTCGATTTCGGTCAACCTTTCCAAAATGTTTGCTTCCCTGCAGGTGCTTCTGCGTGACGAAAATCAGGAGGAGATCACCAAGATCCTCAAACATACGGCACGAAGCATGGCAAAAATAGACGAAGCCCTGGATGCGAAGAGTATTGAGAACTTTCACAAGCTGATGGCCTCGGCCCGGAGTACAGTTGAGAAGATGGACAGGACGATGCCCAAGGTGGACAGTTTTATAGACAAAAGCGTCGATTTTGAAGCGCGTTCCGCTGCTGCATTGACTTCGATCTCCGGCAGTTATAAGACCATTGCCTCGTCAATGGCTGTTTTCGAAGAGCGCAACAGAAACGGCGACTATTCGGTCAAAGAGAATGTGGGCGAGTCGATGAAGCAGTTCCAGATAACGATGCGTGACCTTGAGACGACATTGAATGAGATCAACCTGCTGTTGACACGCTACGGCGACAGCCCTTCGAATATGCTGCTGCAAAGCGAAGAGCCAGATATCGGTCCGGGAGAGAAAAAGTGAAAAAAATGTACTTTGTCAAAATTGCTTTTATGGCCGGATTTGGCCTGTTTGTGCTGAGCGGATGTTCGCTTCAGACCAATGTCCCCCCTTCGTCCAAGTACCAGCTCGATGTCTCTACGGATGTTCCTGCTCTAAAAGAGAGCGGCTGCAGCGATAAGGTGCTTCGTCTGGGGATGATAGAGAGTTCCGCCCTGTTGAGCGGCAACAATATCTACTACAGCGCCGACAACGGCCAGAGCTATATCTATACAAAAGCGCGCTGGATCGAAGATGTCAACTACCAGCTGGCAAACCTGATTGAACGCTCCATCACCAAAAGGGATATCTTCAAAGATGTGATCCCGCTGCAATCGCTTGCTAAAAACGATCTTCTCCTGGAGACAAATATCTATGATTTTTCACAAAAGATACATGACGACGGGACCACAACACTTCATCTTTCGGTAAAACTGGTCTTAGTGGAAGCGTATACGCGCAATATCGTGGCAACAAAGTTTTTTGAGAGGCAAAAAGAGGAGAAAGAGGGGAACATCAAGGGTGCGTTACAAGGGTATAATGACCTTGTAGCACAGCTCCTGCAAGAGACGAACAGCTGGCTCGAAGAGAGCTGCTCCAGATAGAGAGCGACGTGCTCTTAAGCTTTGCAGCCCGTATTGATACGCAAGATCGTATAGATAGGGCAGAAGCCGATCAGCCCTGTAATAAGTGGTATAAGGCCGATATAACCCCAGAGCCAACCTGTGAAAACAGCAACAAATACTAATAAGCCGCCAACGAAGACACGCAGGAAACGATCGAAAAACCCTGTATTACACATAGACAATCCTTTAGGGCACCTCTAAAAACCCTAGTCCGCCTCAGCGGTAGAGAGAAGTTCACAATCAAGGCGCTCCTTTGAAGCCCTAGCCGTAGCTAAGGCGAAAAGGATCAACGCGGAGTGTGGGCTTCTCTCTATCGCCCTGCGGGAGGGATAAAGAGAGCGATCTTGCACAGAATTTTCTTTTATCATAGCTTCGGCTATGACGCAAGAAAAGTTCTGCACAATCTCATCTCTCTTTCTTCCCTCTGAGGTTGGCTAGGGTTT
>CAZNQJ010000294.1:0-3149 GCA_964575205.1 uncultured Campylobacterales bacterium
GACGTATCTTGTGAAAAGATAGATTCAGAGTCGCATTAAATGAATTTCGCACTATTTTTTTGGTCTTCATAAGGCGAATGCTATCTTTCGATCACTTATAAAAAACTTTACAGATGCGACTTAGTCGCAAAAAAAGAGATTATGAATTTGTTTGGTTACACTTTTTACAGATACCTTTAAAAATCATATCAACGATTATATATCCGTCAAGCGTAACCGGATTGACACCGTTTAAACACTCTATCGAATTGCAATTCGTACAAACAAAATGGGCATGAGGAGACTTTTGAAGTTCATAGTATCTCTTTCTATCATTGGACTCAAAGCTGTTTACAATCGACTCGCTCTCAAACTTTGAGACATTTCTGTAAAATGTCGCTTTATCCATACTGATCTGCTCTTTGACATCTTCAAATGAAAGAGGCTTTACGGCATCGGAAAATATCTTTAACAACTCTTTTCTTGCCGTAGTTTTTTTAAGCTTTTTATCTTCTATGATATTTTCTATTTCCATCAAAAAATTCTATCACTATCTCTCTTTAATCCCTCTTTTCAAATGCGACTGGGTTGCACTACTTTTTCTGCATGCACAATCTTGTATTTTTGCCAATATAGCCATTCCCGCGGCCGGCAGTGCTATCCTGACGGCAGTGCGGTCGGCGCTGCGGATGATGTCGACGGATCGGTCCGCAGGCGGCATGCGCAGCGCCTCATCGGACCAGTCGCTTCGGTAGAGCAGCGTCATCTTTTCTCCGGCCGGACTCAGATCGGCGTCTACCGTAACAACGGCCTCTGCGGGTGCGGCACCGTTGCTGTTGAGCACAATGAGCACTTCCTGGTCAAAAAGTATGCGCGACCATGCGATCAGCTCCTCTTTGCGAGGGGTATCGAACGGGCGGCCGTCAACAGAGCTCTCCCGCAGATACTGGCGTCCCCTTCGAAGCGTTCTGCCGACCTGGTCATCCCTGTTTCGTACGCCTGCGATCGCCGCAATCCGCAGATAGCTTGGATGATTTTGATCGAAAAAATGGCACCCTTTGGTTTCGAACGCCCCGAACGTTCCGCCGAACATGCTCTCGCGGATATAGCGGTCCTCGAAACTCAGCGAGTGTTCTACAGCATAGTCGTGATTGTCCACGGTGCCGTCAAAGGCCTGTTCCGTTGCGTAATAGATACACGGGATACCCAGGGTCGTCAACTGCACGCCTACCGCATGCGCGACCTGTTCATATTTCGTCGCTGCCGTATTTTTGGCCGAAAAGCGGTGTTTGCCGCGTCCCACCATGTCATGATCATCCAGAATCGAAACATGGTACCGTCCGGCTTCGCGATGGCTTCCGAGGGTGTCGTGTCCAGAAAACTGGTCGAAAAAATCTTTGGGTTCGCCAAAGCCTTTTGTCATGGCGGCCAGCTTTTTCGGAGGTTCGCCGATATCCAGGATCGCGTCGATATTTCTGCCGAAAATCTCCAGATAGTTGCGCGCCATCTCCGTTTTGCCTGTGACTTCGCCCAGAAGCAGAAAGTTCTCTTTCCCGATAGATTCGGCATATTCATGAATCGCGCCGCAAAAGTTACGCGATGCTTCCCAGGGTACATGCTTGACGGTGTCGATGCG
Organism: uncultured Campylobacterales bacterium; assembly: GCA_964575205.1. Lineage (GTDB taxonomy): Bacteria > Campylobacterota > Campylobacteria > Campylobacterales > Sulfurimonadaceae > Sulfonitrofixus. The sequence goes on from CAZNQJ010000294.1 coordinate 1,616, forward strand.
GAACCCGTCGCAGTCGCTCAGCGCAATCCAGTACTGATATACTTTGATGACCGCGCTGAGCACTTCGCTTCTGTTAAGATCGAGATCCTTCAGGTCGAAAAAATCCCCCCGTCTGAACTCATTGTCCGGATGCAGCGGGTCCTCCCACTCTTGCGGGTCCCATCTGCCGATTTTCCCCGCTCTTGTGTACCAGTCATCATTCTGGAACTCCTGTGACCAGATACCGTCTTCCGGGCCGGAGATCTGCCGGACACTGTCGCCGTTGGATGCACGCCAGCCGTGCCGCGCATACGGAGGCTTGAAACGGTAGTCGGCCATGCTCTCGGCCTGACCGTTGATATTGTAATACCAGTTGTTGCCCGTATGGTTGTAGATGATGTCAAGAAGAACGTACATCCCCTTTGAATGCGCTTCATCCACCAGATCACGCAGCGCCTGACGGGTACCGAAGCGCGGATCGATCTCCAGAAAGTTCTGTATACCGTAACCGTGGTAGGTCTCCAGATCTTTGCGCTGTTTCCAGATCGGGGCGATCCAGAGCGTTGTGACCCCCAAATTTTTGAGATAGTCCAATTTGCTTTTAATCCCTGCGATGGTTCCTCCCTGAAACCTTTTGCCGCCCTCCATCCATTCCGCTTTATCGCTGCTTTTGAATCGCAGCGGATCGTCTCGATCATACAAGGGGTGCTGCGATTCGTTGCCGTCGCTGAAACGGTCGGGCAGAAGAAAATAAAGGACCTGGTCCCTCCACATCGAAGGACTCGGATATACATCTCCGCGCGGAGTCAGACTTATATCTGAAAGTGCTGTCGGGGCATTGACTTCTATGGTTGCCATAATGGTTTCTCCTCAGCATTCTGCATATTTAACAATCATCGATAGATTCAATACCCTTCCATCTCGTTTTCCGTGAACGGATAGGGAGGTGTTTTGCCGAGTATGCGCTCCATGATCGCGTTGATGGTACGGTAGTCGTTGTCGAACCCGCCGTGCGAGGTGCTCCTGGTGATGTCGCCCGTTCTGCCGTCGGAGTAACGGAGATCCAGGCCGGGGACGCTACCGAGCTCTTTTGAATAACGCTGCATCCCGAGGATCGGTTTGTCCATCTGGCGTTCCAGTGCACTGGAGACCAGATAGAGCAGCGATTTGCGATAGACATAGGCGACGTTGTCCTCTTTTTCGAGCCGTTCTGACAGATTGTAAATATCGAGCGCAGGCAACCCGGTTTTGGCCGATTTGCCTGCCTCCCCCTTCAGTCTCGGTTCATAATGCTCTTTGTAAAAATCGATAGAGCAGGCCGGGGCCATCAGGCTGCAGCTCTGAATCAGGTCAGGCCGGTTGAGGAGGTCCAGCGCACCGAGGAGATGGCCCAGCAGAACGGCACCGGTACTGTGGCCGGCGAGGTGGAGTTTGATGCCCGTTCCTTGCAGCGTATTGGCGAAACTGCTGATCGCTTTGAACCCGTCGCTATTCTTGTCTACAAAGGGGAGGCGGGCGTCACGCTTCATCTCGTCCCAGAGCGGTGTGACGGGTT
>CAZNQJ010000295.1:0-3140 GCA_964575205.1 uncultured Campylobacterales bacterium
GAATAAAGGTCAAAACGTACAAATAATGACTTCTGACAACAGCGATGGGAAGATCACTCCTGCAAGTATAGGGGAAGCGTTTACTTCAGTCGGATTGACTATGGCTGGAAACAACGACATGAACAAACCTTTCAGCTTGAGATTTCACAATACTTACTATAAGACATATAACTTGGCAATGTATTATGACAATGCGTTAACGCTTAAGTTAATTAATAAATATCCTCAGTTTGGTGCACTTACTCCCCTTACTATGTCTATCTGGTCAGACGGCAACACCATGAACGTTTCAACATTAAGCATAGAAGGCATGGCAAGAACCGGTGAAATCCCGTTGAATGACCCTGATCTTGTTGCTTATGCAGCACTCATCCAAAAAGCGCTTCATACAGCGATGCCAAACGGTCATTTCAAGGCACTTAACTACACAGTTAAGTTTCCAGATAAATCTTTGAAAACTAAATTTGAAGCAGATGTTGAAGAGACAGATGATATCGATTCATTCAAAGAGGACTTTGAAGCTGAGTTCGAAGGAGAAATGGAACCTCTTGGTTTCTTGATGCCGAACTACATAAATATGAAAGAAGAGCTGTTTGATGATGAAACAAATGATCAATATGACTTCTACGATACCTATTCAATTTGTAAATTTGACGTAATCTACCCTGTTTCAAGACTTCACCCTGAAGCCGGTGCATTTGCCCCTTGTTCTATGTATATTTACAAGAAAAAAGACGAAGATAAAATGCATATGGGCTGGTTGAATGTTGATAACTGGATCACTACACTTGACATCGAAGATGAAGAGTCAATCAAACCTCTTCGTGAAGCGCAAGGTATGATTGAAAAAATCGTGACAGAGTTAACTCAGTAACTCCGATTACATTTACCTGCAATTTTTGCAGGTGAATGTTTCGATCATAAAATAGAGGAGCTTGCGACCATAAGCCTCTCTATTTTGTAATCCAAACAATAAAGGTGCAAATATATGAAGTTTATCACAAAGATTGCCGCTACAATTGCTCTAAGTACAGCTGTTCTGACATCTCTAAATGCCGACAGCACGTTTGTCCCCAGCAACAACAAAAATCTTGCAGTTGAATATACATTAGAGGGTAAAGATGCAGCATTTGACAATAAATTTTTTGAATTTACAAAAAAACCTTTGGAAAAGATAGGTTTTTTTGTAAATGATCCGCACCATAATGTGAATAATGTTTATGAAGAGCAGCAGGGTGAGACCTCTTTGAGCCAACTCTCTTTCTCTTCGTTAATCAACGATAACAAAGCAAGGGTTCTTTTCAATAAAGATCCCAGGATAGCAGGTTTCACTCCATTCAACTTGGTTATTTACAGAAAAAAATCAGATATGAAAACTGTTATAACACACATCACGCCAGAGGCAGCATTAGATGTACTTCAGATATCAGACAACGATGTACGAAATCAATTCATTGATATGTTTAAGCCTCTTGATGAAGCCATAGAAAAAGAGTATGGCAGTGCTAAAAAAAGCTATACAAAAATTCAGGGCTATGCTAAAAAGAGCATGATGAACTTCGAGATTCCTTTCGAAGAGCCTGAAGATATAGATGATTTTTTTGATGATTTTCAGGAAAAGTTTGAATCAACATTTGAAACCAAAGGCTATATTATTGCCGGTTTCTACAATATGAAATACAGCCTGAACACAGACAAAGATGTACTCCCTGGTTTTTCAAATTTTGTAGTCTGGTCACTGTGCCACATACCGTTTTCATATACGATCTTTGACGGCAAAAACCCGCTGCCGCAAGCTGCGATTTTTGCGCCTTGCTCCATGTATGCATACGTAAAAAAAGGTGAAAATAAGATTGTGATCGGTATGCCGACACTCGGTTCCTGGGCGGCAGCTTTAGGAATAACAGACAAAGATAAACTTCAAAAGATAGATGAGCTGGATACAGAAATTCCAGCAATCATAAGAAGCTTGGGTGGCGTTGATGTGCCAAACAGTAACCCATTGAACAACTAATCAGTTTAGAGCAGGTGGACCTCACTGCCTGCCTAAATAAATACCGCTTTCTAGTGCTAGCCCCTCTCAAGACCACTCATATTTAAAAGCAATCTATCCATAACAACTAAACAAGACCTCACCCTCTATTATACATTTCTAGCAGCTATACAAGGTTCATACATGCCTTTTAAATGGCCTACAACATTATTGTTATGCAAACTGTCTTTAACGGAGCATCCGGAAACCTGAAAGTGAATATGTTCTGTAGCGCGATTTTAAGTTACGCTATTCTTATTCGGGCGTTGTTTGTCAGTACACGTTTAAAAAGACGGCCTGCGTCAGATGAGCTTGTACAGGCGCCATTTAAAACCTTGGGAATAATATTATATTCTTCTTCTGCAGTTTGGCGTTTGTAGACCATTATAGAGCCATTTTAGCCGAGTTGCTCAATGTTAGTAAGTAGTTGTGTGTTCTTCTTGTTGGCAATACTTGTCCGTGCAGCAGATCGTAACGGTTTTGGTACTGCTACAGGGTTATTGGCATTTCTTATGACCTTCTACAAGTTTTACACAACTCTGTGACATAACTATTAGGCGTATGCAGGGTTCGTCTTCTTAACATACGCGTGTCCTTGCCGCATATGCTCATCGAAAGCAGAGCTCCCGCCAGACAATGGAGAAAGCGAGTGAATAGTGACCATACGGTTGAGTCATGTAATTTCCTGTCTGCAGACAGAATAGTTACTGTGATATGATAAGCATGATTGACACTAGGACTTTAAAACTATTTTGTGAGACAATAGATCGTTTTTTTGTACTCTGTCTCCTGTAGCTCCTATTCCTCATTGTGATACTGAACCAGGGCCGCCGGTATAAAGTATATATATTGTTTTATGATTGATGTTAAAGAAGTATTAGAAGTGTAGTAAATCCGAGAACCAGGATATCTCACGTAAAGAAATTATGCTGGGAGCATAATTTTAGTGAGTAAAGCAGGAATAAATAGAGAGTGTAACGATCAATAGCCGCCGGAATAGGTGTTAAAAAGTTTATGATTGTTGATTGTAAAAGTGGTTTATGGGAGTTTGTAAAATCCGAGAACTAGGCGGCGACCTACGTTTCCACACCTGAAAGATGCAGTATTA
>CAZNQJ010000296.1:0-3135 GCA_964575205.1 uncultured Campylobacterales bacterium
CAAGCGCTACGAACTCGGTCTCTACAAAAAAGAGCAGGCACTTATCGACGAACTTGGCGTCGCCGTGCGTGCGCATGACGCCCTGGGCGATGTCATCGTATTGAAGCTCTTCTTGGACCATCTTCTGCAGGAGCAGGAGCTGCATGAGATGGTGGAGCTCTGTTCCGGTCCTATTATGCTGGATATCATGACCTTCGGCAAACACACGGGCAAGACCTTTGAAGAGATCGCGCTCAGCGACCGCAACTCCCTGCAGTATATGATCGATACCTTCGATCTTGATACCGACCTTCGCCACACGATGGAAACGATCATGCAGGAGACCAAGTCGCAGATCAAGGTCACCATCCCGTTTGCAAAATACCGCGGGCAGACGCCCGAAGAGGTCGCACAGATCGATCCGGGCTTTCTGGTCTGGATCCGCGACAAGGCCGACCGCATCTCGCCCGATCTTAAAGAGGCCGTCATAAAAGCCCTCGCCGACGTCGGCCGTTAAAAGGCGCTTATGATGGCTGGCTGCGGTTATGTCCCGCCTGACGTCCGTCTGAAACAGGAGATCATTGAACTCGTCATCGAGCTCGAAGCGATGGGCAAAGAGCCCGAGTTCTGCCGTCTTGTGCTCGAAGAGGACATCTTACACTTCTACAACCTGCAAAACAGTCAGAACAACGAAAAGTCTTCATCCAAGTCCTTATAGTGCTTCCTAATCTATATCGTGCTCATCCGGGTCAATAAAAACATCCCAAACAATAGAGCAGCCATACTCCTTGTCTAAAACCAGCCATTTGTAGTACTCTTTTTTTGCCTGTGAACTGTAAAGACGCACCATTACCTGCTCCTCTTTAAGCAGTGTCCGGATCTCTTTTTCGCCTATCGCTTTTTTGTTCCAGCGCAGCAGTGAATTCTGGAAGATGCGAAAAGAGCAGGTGGAGTCCGGCGTCAGTTCCGCCATATCGTGCTCATAGCTCCAATGGGCATTGGAACAGGCGTAGAGCTTTACCGGCTTGTTGTCTACGGTGATATTGCGAACTTCGATCTTGCCGTCGTCACAAAAACGGCATTTTCCGAGCGTCTTATTCATGCGGGTATTATAGTAAAAAATTTACGGCATCCGAATTTTTATGACAGCGTAAGTGCATTCAGCGGTGCGCTTTAAATTGATCTTTTGAAAATGTCTGATCTGCATAAAAAGTGATCAAAAATGTATTGTATTCGTAATCTGTATCTGCTACTCTACAACCATGCGATTATTCATACATCTTCTGTTTTGTATTGTTCTTTATGACCACCTGCTGGCCGATGATGTTATGGAACATAAAAAACTGCCTCTGCAGCAGAGCCTTCCCATTGTCCAGACCATTGAAAAGAGTGCCCTCCGTATGGGAACGGGTCCTGTGAAGGTGTATGCTTTTGTCGATCCGTTGTGCCCGCATTCACGTAATTTTGTCGAGATGATTGCCGAGAGCGAAAAGATGCGCAAAGGCTACAGCTACTATTTCTATCTCTATACTCTGCCGCGAATGCATTCCGAAGCCATGGTCGCGACGATTTACGACAACGATAACCCGGTGGAACTGATGTTGGACGTGATGGTCCGCCACAAAGAGGTTCAGGAGCAAAAAACTGCGGCAAAACCGGTCTTTCAGAAGATAAAAGAGATTGCTGCAGTGGCTGAGAAACTTGATGTTTATAAACGACCCTATATCATTATGGTCAAAAAGCCTAAGAAAATGAGAGGCCAATAGTCTATGTATTACAATACGCCAAACGTTACGTCCTATATTCATAAGATCCAAAAGCACCGATTGAAAATCATTTTCGGCTATCTTTTTATTGCCGTGGTCTCTCTCTTGCTTTACCGACCGGAGTTTATTGCATCGGACGCGTTCTTTTGGCTGAGTGAATCAAAAGAGGTCTCGCGTACAAAAACGCAATCATATGAAACGGACTATATCGGACGCCTGGAGATCAGAATCGATGCTTTTAATGAAGCAACAAAAGAGAAACTCAACTGGTTGCAAGGCAGTTTAGAAGAGATGGCAGGTGTCCGGCATGTTGATTCTCTGTTCACCTCCTATCATATCTATAAAGACAGTGACGGAAATGACTCTTCTCTGGTCAGCGCGACACCGCTTGAAAAAATGGATGCTGAATCCCTGGAAGCCTTGGTTAAGAGATACCACGCCCCTTATGCAAATTTTGTCAATAAAGATTTCTCAAAAATTTCCTATTTTATCTATTCCGACGAGCCTCTGAAATTAGATGGTTTGGATATTCCGTTCTCTTATACCTTTTCCGCCCCTAATGTTGAAGCGGATTTGGGTGATTATCTCTTTTATGCACTGGCCGTGATCTTTTCCATCTTGCTCTTCTTCCGCCTGCTTTTTCATAACTACATTTCGGCATTTGCCGGCATTTTGGTTATCAGCCTAACGCTTATCGCTACATTCACGTTCAGCTACATGGTTACAGGGAACAGACAGGTCCATATCGCGATGAGCCTGATCGTTGTCAGTATTGCACTTGTGGATTACCTCTACTTCTATTACAGATGGCATGTCTCGCAGTACAAGGCCGATATGCCGCGGGCGATGTTAAAGACGGTCAACCGCAATCTCAGCCCCGCATTTTGGACCTCCTTGATCACGGTTATCGGTCTTGGGCCTCTTTTGCTGATCGATTCGGTCATCGTACAGCAGCTTAGTCTGAGTGTTATTCTTGCCTCTGTTTTTGCCTACATCCTGAATCTGACGCTGTTGCCGGCACTTCTGAGCCTTTTCAGCGTCAGGCACCCGAGGGTGGAGTTTGCCCGCTACTGCTACCTGTTTGCCAACGGCGAAATTCATTACAACAAGAATTTTCTGAAGTTTTTTCTTGGGGTATCGACAATCATCATGTTTATCGGCGCCTATCAGCTCTTTTTCGGACAGGAGCGCCTCTTTGCCGATAATGTCGATAAAGATGTCATCAGCATTATGGTTCCCTACGATGAGATCGACGTGGAGCTGATGAAGAAGATTGACCGTTTTGAACAACAGTTGAAAAAAGAGAATCAGGGCATAAAAGAGGTCTACTCCGTATTGACAGTGATGAAGCTGCTGAATGATGCCAACAGCAATCAGAAAATTTTCAGCG
>CAZNQJ010000297.1:0-3129 GCA_964575205.1 uncultured Campylobacterales bacterium
AAAAAATGGAGTGCTGGAAGACCACCAGTTCGTTAAAATATTTGAGCCGCTGCACCATTCGTTGCAAATCTATTCCTTTTCGCATCTCTTTAGGGCATCTCTCTTTCTTCCCTCTGAGGTTCGCCAGGGTTTTTAGAGGTGCCCTTTATTGAGTGCTGTCTGTATTTATGGCTTGTAATTTTAGCGTAAAAGCGGCTCTCGGTTTCTTACCGCCATATCTGTTATACTTTCAGCATGAAACAGATCGCCATCATCGGCCCGACGGCATCGGGAAAAAGTGACCTTGCCATTGAAACGGCTTTGCGCCACAACGCCAACATTCTCTCCATCGACTCGTTGAGCATCTATAAAGAGATCGATATTGCTTCGGCTAAACCTGATGCCGAGGCCTTGGCAAAGGTAAAACACTTCGGCATCAATGAGATCGATCCGGACGCCCATTTCAGCGTCGCAATTTTTATCGAACTCTATCAAAAAGCTCTTCGGCAGACAAGAGAAGAGGAGAAGAATCTTATTATTGTCGGCGGCACCAGCTTCTATCTTAAAAGTCTGACAACAGGACTCTCGGAGCTGCCGGAGTACTCCCGGCAGACGAAAGAGCGCACCGCAAAGATGCTGTCTGATCTGCAGCAGGCCTACGCCTATCTCCGGGAGAGAGATCCTGCCTATATGCGCGCCATAGAGCCGACTGACGCCTACCGCATAGAGAAGATGCTGCTGCTTGTCCTGGAGAGCGGTATGAGCCCTACAGAGTGGTTTAACGCCCATCCGCCCAGGCCGGTTATCGAAAAGCTTGATATCTTTGATATAGAGGTCGATCGTACCCTTCTTCGCGAACGGATCACCAAACGTACCCGCAAAATGGTCGGGTCGGGTCTGATCGACGAAGTGGCAATGCTGGAGCAGAAATACGGGCGTGATCACAACGCGATGAAGGCGATCGGCATCGTAGAGGTACTGGCGTTCCTGGACGGGGAGTGTTCAAAAGAGGAGATGATCGACACCATCATCACCCATACGGCCCAGCTGGCAAAGCGGCAGCAGACATTCAACCGGACGCAGTTCAGTGAAGCCGTACCGGCAGAGCTGAACGTGTTGCCGCAGCTGATCGCAGATCTCTTTTCAAAACAGGAGTGAGCTGTTTTTCTTCTGCTGAGCGGAACAGGCCATCCTCTTTTCTGAAACAAACTCAAACGATAGTTACTGTATTATTACGTCTACAATATATAAAGGGAAATCTTTGGGCGAGACCATTGCAAACAATAAAAAAGCATTTCATGATTACTATATCGAAGAGAAGTTTGAAGCGGGTATTGTCTTAAAAGGGAGCGAGATCAAAGCGATCCGCGCAGGACGCGTCAATCTCAAAGACAGCTTTATCCGCATCGACAACGGCGAAGCTGTTCTCTTCAATGCCCATATCGGTCTGCTTGAGACCACCCACCACTACTACCGGCACGAAGAGCGCGGCGCGCGAAAACTGCTGCTGCATAAAAAAGAGATCCTTAAACTTGAACGTTCTGTGCAGAGAGAGGGGCTGACCATCGTGCCGCTGAGCATGTATTTCAACCAGAAAAACATCGTCAAGGTCGAGATCGGGATCGCCAAAGGCAAACAGCTTCACGACAAGCGCCAGGACCTCAAAGAGAAAGATATGAAACGCGATATCGACAGGGCGATGAAGGAGCACTAGCTATTCATCTGCGATATGCAGTCAGATGAACTTTTATACAGCAGACGTGTGAAAAAGCATTGACACACGTTTGATAAATGCCTCTATTCAGACCCCTCTTACCGCTTCAAGCAGTGTCACCCCGACGGCGATCAGACCGACGGTCACTGCGCTCCAGTCAGAGGCTTTGATCGTCCTGTAGATTCGCTCCAGCTCCGCATCGTTCAGCTCTTTAAAGCCCCGTGAACGTATGTATTTGACAGCCTCCCGAAAAGAGTCGTCACCGACCTGGATCTTCCATCGCGGTCTTCCCATCTGCAGATAGAGTTCATGATGCGCCGCGTTGAGACGGTTAAAAAACGCTTGCGTCGCCAGGATCTGCACCACCATTGCGACGATAAACAGCAGTGCCGATAAGATAAAGATCGTGTTTAGCATCAGGCCTCTATATTGTAAGGAAGTACGGCGGGTTCGGAGAAGTGCGGTACATCGTCATAGGCAAAGACCGCATAATATTTGCCGATATCTTTGTCACCGAAATTGTCATAGGTATAGTTGTCACGTCCGCCGTAGAGCTTGACGCCGTCATACGGGGTCGAGGGAACATGGAAGGGGTTTTTGACCACGATCACCCCCTGATATCCCTCGTCGTCGGGTTGATTCCAATCGAGCCTGATCATCCCGTTTTCGATACTGCTGCGAAGCTTGGTCGGCTTATCGACCCCCTTGCGCCGTTTTTTGATGTAGTTCAGGATCAGCCGCGGACGGTTTTCACGTTTTGCATCGAGCCAGTTGACCGACTCCGATTTTGCAAAAGCCTTTGAAGACGAGGCTTTGATGACAAAGATGATCTTCGCCTTGGCCTGAATCGTGTCGACCATCTCGCGTATCGCCAGGCTGTCAAAGACAAAGCGCTGGGACCTGTCTTCGCGCAGATCGGCTACGCTCACATCATAACCGACACGCTCGATCACCTCGCGGGATCGTATTTTTTCATAGCTTTTTTCGGGATCGTCCATCTTGACCATCTCGATGTGATAGCGGATATTGGCATTGGCATGGATCGCTTTGGCATCAAGTTCAAGATAGGCTTCCGATACGATCGTATTCTGCATATCGAGGATCTGGGTCATATCAAACTCGATACAGCCGTAAATCCGGCTGCCGTCAGTGTCAAACCCTGCGACCAGGCTTCTCTCCTGGACCTCGTCTTTGGCGATTGTATACTCATACTGCGAGTGCAGCTCCAATGTCGCCTCTTCGAGCGTGTAGATAATCTCAAGTTTCGGACGGAAAGTAAGACCGCCGCTGAACTGCCCGTAACCGATGTCCCACTGCATCATCTGCGAGCCCCTGTTGAGCGGCAGTTTGGTCGGCCCTTCCATGCGGAAAACCGCCTTGCGCCGTTTCAGGGCCTCTTGCAGGACGGTACGCTCCTGCTTGTTGAAATGGTAGGT
>CAZNQJ010000298.1:0-3122 GCA_964575205.1 uncultured Campylobacterales bacterium
CGCAATGATCATCGCCTCCTTGTTCTGTGAGAACTGTCCCATCAGCGCACCGGCGATCGCTTCGGCACTCTGGTTGGGTGCGGTGCGCTTGGACCAGTCGTTCAGGTGCGCGAAAGCGATTCCCGCATCGGACTTGAACGCAAAGGTTGCGAGGTCGATTCCGCTCATGGCCCCGACGGTACTGATGTTTGGATTTGCCAGCGCCGTATCGGCCACTGCAGCCTGCACTTCCATCGTACGCTCGAGTGATGCCCCAGGCATCAGGTAGGAGAGTACCATCAGTGTGCCCTTATCTTCATTAGGGACCAGTCCCGTAGGGATTTTCTGAAGTATTATGACCGCTGCGCCGATCATCACGGCAAACAGTACGACATTAAGCAGTGCATAGCGGATGACCCTGCGGACGCCTGCGTTAAAACCGTTCGTCAGATGCTCGAACAGGGAGTTGAACATTCGTATGATAAAAAACGGTTCAGGCTCGTGCTCCCGTAAAAAGACTGCACAAAGCGCCGGTGTCAGTGACAAGGCAACCATACCGGAGATCACGACGGAGATGACAATCGTGATCGCGAACTGCTGATACATCAGTCCGCTGAAGCCGCCGACAAGTGCGGCAGGGATAAAGACGGCTGAGAGGACCAGCACGATAGCGACGACCGGTCCTGCAATCTCCCGCATTGCTTCAACGGTTGCCTCCTTGACAGTGAAATCCTTGCGATCGCGAAGAATACGTTCAACGTTTTCAATTACGATAATCGCATCATCGACAACCAACCCGATCGACAGGATCAGTGCAAAAAGCGTCAGCAGGTTTATAGAGTACCCCGCAACATAGAGTCCCGCAAAGGTACCGATGATGGAGACCGGAATTGCCAATATAGGAATGATCGTTGCCCGGACATTCCCTAAAAAGAAGTAAATGATCAAAACAACCATGACCATCGCCTCGAGAAGGGTAAAGAGCACCTCTTTTATTGATTCATTGACAAAAGTCGTCGTATCATAAAGTGTATGATAGTGCACGTCCTTCGGAAACTTCAGCGCCGCTTCGGCCATCGTTTTATCAAGTTCTTTCGCTACTGCCAGCGCATTGGCACCCGGCCCGAGGAAGATACCGGCGACGGCCATATCTTCCTTGTTATAGGTCCCCTTTAGCATATAACGTTCAGACCCGAGCTCCACGTCCGCAACATCTTTGAGACGCAATGCCGAACCATCCGGATTGGAACGCACCAGAATATTGCCGAACTGTTCAGCCGTCTTGAGGCGCCCTTCGGTGGTCACCGAATAGGTATATGCCTGCTTCGAAGCCACGGGCTCATCACCGATCTGTCCGGCCGCGATCTGTGCATTCTGACTTCGGATCACGCCAAGAACATCGTTAACGGTCAGATCGTATGCCGCCAGTTTTTCCGGTTTGATCCAGACGCGCATGGAGTACTCTTTGCTTCCGAAGAGAAAGGCGTCACCTATCCCTTTGATCCGCTTGATATCGTCTATGACATTGATCAGGGCGTAGTTGTTCAGCCACAGCGCATCATGTTCGCCCCCTTCGGAGGTAAACGCGATGACCCGGAGCATGTCGGGAGAGCGTTCTCGAACACTCACACCCTGCCGGCGGACCTCTTCGGGAAGTTTGTTCAGGGCCACCTGAACACGGTTGTTGACATCGACGTTGGCCGAAGCCGGGTTCGTCCCCGTTGCAAAGGTAACACTCAGATTCAAAATACCGCTCGGCGATGCCGTGGAGGTCATATAGATCATGTTCGGTGCACCGTTGATCGCATCTTCAAGAGGAGCTGCTACGGTTTTGGCAAGGGTTTCTGCGTCTGCACCCGGATAGATCGCCTGCACGGTGATCTGAGGCGGAATCACACTCGGATACTCCTGTATAGGCAGATCTTTGATGGCGATCAGACCGGCCAGTACAACGATAATCGAAATGACCGATGCAAAGATCGGACGATCGATAAAAAATTTGGAGAACATCGCTACTTCCCTTCGCCGTTGACCGTTTTGTCAATCGTGACTGCCATGCCGGGCTTGACACGGAAGAAGTTGTTGACGATCACGACGTCCCCCTCTTTCAGCCCCTGGTCGACAATAAAATTGTCACCTGCGGTATCGCCCAGCTTGACAGGACGAACAGCAGCTTTACCATCGTCGATGACAAAAACAATGGTACCCATCGGGTTTTGCAACACCGCTTTCTGCGGTACCATCACGACAGAGTTGCGCACAAAGCCGTTGACCGTGATCCTTCCGAATGCGCCCTGCATAAGAAGTGCGTCAGGGTTTTTAAAAACAGCACGTGCTTTGACGCTGCCGGTTTTGCTGTCAATGACCGGATCGATAAAGTCGATCCGCCCTTCCCTGGTAAAGCTGCCGACGCGCAGTGTCGCTTTAAGCCCGGCCTTGGCCGCGTCCGACCAGCGTCCGTTTTGCAGCGCATACATCGCTTTCAGGCGATCGACATCCGGAATCGAAAATTCGGCATAGATCGGATCGGTCTGTGTAATCGTCACCAGCGGCGTCCCCGGAGAGGCGACATTACCAAGATCGGTCTCTTTCATACCGGCTATGCCGCTGATCGGTGCCGTGACCTGGGTATAACCGAGATCGACATTTGCCGAAGCCAGTTTCGCTTTGGCAGCACTGACCCCGGCTTTTGCCGTTTGAAACGCCGAGAGCGCGCCATCGTACTCCTGCTTGCTCAATGCGTTGTCGGCATAGAGTGCTTCGGCACGTGCCCAGTCGCTTTTCGCTTTCTCGAGAAGGGCATCCTGAAGTTCCAGGTCGGCTTCATACTCATGCACCAGCGCGGCGTAGCGGTCCGGTTCGATCTTGTAGAGCAGCGCGTCTTTCTTGACAAAGCTCCCCTCTTCATACATTTTTGTCATCAATACACCTGTAACACGTGAGACAACCGTCGCACTGCGAATACTCTTCAGCCGTGCCGGATACTCCAGGCTGATAGGCATCTGCGCAGCCGTTTTAACCGTATAAACGTCCACCTTTGGCGCCATCGCCCCCTGAGCAGCCGTCTGCTTCGAATCAGCAGCCTGCAGTGTAGAGATTCCGGATGCCATTACGGCTGCCAGCAGCAGGGCTGCAGTTGTTTT
>CAZNQJ010000299.1:0-907 GCA_964575205.1 uncultured Campylobacterales bacterium
GATAAGGGTGTAAATATCGAAAAACAGCAGATAGCTGATAAGAAGCATCGCGGTAACATCCAGCTTCTTAAAATTTCTATAAAGATAGATCCATCCTAACAGTGCGATAAGTATTAAAAGCAAAATTTTCAACATACTATTTTTGCCATTTAAGCGCGATTTCTCGTCTTACAAATACAATCTGCAAGATCAGTATTGTCATGTAGGAGATCATCGTTGAAACGGCACCCATAATAATCCCATAATCTTTGATAAAGGTATTTATCATCAAGTTTACAAACACTGCAAACAAGAATATATAAGCCAATATATCCAATCTTTTTAGTAGTTTCAAATACATATGATGCGCGATATGAAGGATGTTGATAAAAATCGAAACAAGAAGAATCATCATTGTCGCAAAATAGTAGTCACTATAGACGATCTCTTTTTCCAATAAAACCGTATAGATCTCTTTCGGAAGCAAAAGCGCAATGACGGTTAGTACCATGAAGACCAAAAGCAGTTTTTTCAGATATGAGGCGATCTCTCTGAAGGTCTTTTCCGGATCGATTTCATAGTTTTTCAGGACTTTCGGCTCCACATAGAGAAAATAGATCTGCCCGACTACTTGACCCACGCCTGCGACCATGGCAAGAAGAGAGTAAATCGCAACATCCTCCGTAGAAAGATAGTACTCGATGAAATAGCGGTCTGAAAAGGAGATCCCCCAGGTAAAAATACTGACGAACATAATGGGGTAGGCAAATAGAAAATATTTTTTAAGGTTTTGCCATTGAACAACAAACATATAGGGATATTCTCTCAAGAAAGAGAAGGCAACACCGCTGGCAAAAAGATAGCCTATTACCGTAGCAAGAAAGAGTGACGCTAATGTTTGAAAATAGATATAGGCAATAATAGGAAG
>CAZNQJ010000299.1:917-1632 GCA_964575205.1 uncultured Campylobacterales bacterium
AGGGTAGTTATCGGTGACAACGACACATGCGTTTTTTGAAAGCGCTTCCAGAAGCCTGGTATAGAAATATTTTTCCCGCTGCAGGTCTAATAATAGAATCTTCTGGTTTAACTCATAACTGTTCAGCAGTACAAAATAGATGAAAACCACTATGAGAATTTCTGTCGTAAATTTATCGATGACAAGCCCATATAGGAACACAACAAAAAAGCTTAAAGCATTAATGGCAAGAAGCATCGTTCTGAACTCGTTTATGAACGCTGCTTTTTGGAGAGCCGTATTATAGAACCGGTCAAAAGACTGCCCGGGTATCTGTAAAAACAGCGCGGAGAGGCCGACGATCAAAGTTTGGAGAAGAACAAAGTTTCCGAAATCATTTTTTTCTATGCCGTATGAGGCATATCGGATAAATAAAAATTGCATTATGACCGTTATCAATACCGTAGCTACAGTAATATTGAACTCTTTATTTATCAATCGGCGTATCAACGATCAAATCCTATAATCTCGAATATCTTGTTGATCCTGTCTTCATACCTATGCTCTTTCAGGGCACGTTCATGCCCCCTTTTTGCAATAGCCTCTGCCTCATCCTGATGCTCGAGATAGTATTTTATTTTTTTTATCAGCTCGTCCGCCGTATCAAAAAACACGATCTCTTCATCTTCGACAAAATAGTTTTTTATCGCTTCCTTTCGATCACATATTTGGAAAC
>CAZNQJ010000299.1:1642-3109 GCA_964575205.1 uncultured Campylobacterales bacterium
AAACCGCCGGCACCGGCCACTTCAAACAGACGGCAGTTCCCTGCATCAATATCACCGTAAAAAATCGTATTTAAATTGATCTTGCTGCCGTAAAAAACTTCATTTTTTTTATCCAGCACGACATATTGATGGGCATGCCTCTGTTTCCATTTGGCACCTATCCAATTCGGCATTGCCCCGAAAATATCAACAGTTATATCATCAGCGATCAATTGATCTAAAATGTTTGCTCGGTAGGGATAGAGGGTACCGACAACAGAAACATCATACTTGCTGCCGAACGCTGTTTTGGAGGGAGGCTTTTGTACATAAGGGTTACAGCATTCCGGAAGAAGATGGACATTCAAGCGCAGTTTGGATCTCATAAAGTCATACATGTACCTGTCTTTTACAAACCATGCGTCATATTTTGAGATCAGTGCGTATTGCCGTTGCAGATTAACCATGCCGTCGCCCGTCCAAAAGACGATCTTCACGTTCGACGCTTTTTTAATACTGTCTATCACATAGGGCGGAATGTTTCGCAAAATAACGATCACCAGAGTCGGTTCATAATCGATGATCTGTCTGCTCAGATTTTTAAATATATGCTCTTCATATTTTTGAGATATTCTTGAGAGGTAAAACCTATTTTGTGCACTGATAAAATATTTTTCTAAGCCGCCGCTGGGCTCGAAGATCTTTGCCTGGTAGCTCATTTTTTCCAGAGTATAGTGGATATGCCATGCCAACGTATCTTCTGCTTCTTCTCCGACTACAGCTATTTTTTTCATTGTACGTTTTACCTTCATGTAGCGCTATCTATTTTATTGTAAAGAGCAACATACATATCCGCTATTTTTTGCGGACGGTATTTTTTTACATTTTCAATACCGGCGCCGATGATCCTGTTTCTATATTCAGCATCATCTATAATTTTAACAAACCCTTTTCTAATATCGGCAGGATCAAACGGATCGACGAGACATGCCCCCTCGCCCGCCACTTCCGTCATCGGAGAGAGAGCGCTTGTCAGAAGAGCTCGGCCAACGCTTTGCGCCTCCAAAATCGGCATCCCGAACCCTTCATAGGTTGAGACAAACGAAACAATATCGGCATTGATATACTTTTCCAGCAGCGCATCTTCGCTGATGTCAAAGGTGTTTTCAAATTCGATGCCGTTGTACTGAAGTGCCCTTTTCTGTTCAGAAGTCATCTCCCCTACAATGTCAAGCAGACAGGGTATGTTTTTGAGCGCCTCGCAGACTCTAACAAGGTTCTTGTTCGACCTTGTTCCAACCTGTAAAATACGCGGCTTTCGCGCATTAAACTCTTTTTTTTCAACAGGCACAAACCTGTCGCTTGCACAATCGGGAATTAAAAAAATCCTCTCTTGCGGAAAATCCGCAAGCGTTAAAAGCTCGGATTTGGTCTTTTCTGAGACCACCGTCACAAATCGGACTTTTTTGAGCGGCAACGTATACCAGA
>CAZNQJ010000300.1:0-451 GCA_964575205.1 uncultured Campylobacterales bacterium
ATTTATGCAGGTCAAAGAACGTATCAATCTGGAACTGATGTCGATCGTTGAAAAAAACGGTGCCTCGTTTGCCTTTCCGTCACAGTCGCTTTATATCGAGAAGATGCCCAAAAGCATCGATGGCTAACGGCATCCCGCTCTTGTTTAAGAGAGATATACTTATAATTGATACAAGAACTACTTAGGAAGAACAATGAAGAGCATTTTACTTTCCTCAGCACTTTTGATCTTGATGACTGTCAGTTTCAGTGGCTGCGGCAGCGAAGACCCAAAACCCGAGCCACAACCGATAGAGGTTCCGTTGCCGATAGCTGAGCATTATTGAGCGGCCGAAACGGCACTCGACGCTTCAGAGCAGCTCGCCTACTGGCAGCACCCGGACAATAGCGATTCTTCTGATGGGCGTCACCAAAGAGAGTATTGATGCCTCGGCCAAAAAGAGTATCCAATC
>CAZNQJ010000300.1:461-3095 GCA_964575205.1 uncultured Campylobacterales bacterium
CGGCCATCGAAAACTATCTTTTCTATGATGACAAGACCAGGATGCTCTTTGGCAGCAGTTCCAGGCGAAAAACGCGCCTAAAGTGCTCGACAAAGCGTTTCCTACAACGCATTGAGAGCGGCCTTCAACCCCTCGGGTCTGACACTTTAGGGCTTAACCACCTATCCTGACCACATTTCGCTATAATTACGTTCTTGAACGTATGAAAATACAGTAATCGGGGTCAGAACGATATTTTACCTCCTTCTAAACCTCTACATTTTTAATAAAAGAACAACGTATGAAAAAACTAGCCATTATCGGCCGTCCGAATGTGGGCAAAAGCTCCTTCTTTAACCGTCTGCTTAAACAGCGTGATGCCATTACCTCCGAGCAGGCAGGCACGACCCGTGATGTCAAGCGTCGCGTTTTGGACCTTGTCAATAAGGAAGTCGAAATCCTTGATACCGGCGGTCTTGACCAGGGCAATGAACTTTTCGATGCCATCAAAAAGATGTCGATCAAAGCGGCTCATGAAGCCGATATCATCCTCTACATGGTTGACGGAAAAAGCCTCCCTGAAGCAGAAGACAAAGCATTTTTTTATGAGCTTCAGAAGATGGGCAAGGCCATGGCCCTCGTGGTCAACAAGATCGACAACGATAAGATGATGGAAAAGGTCTGGGAGTATTACGAGTTTGGATGTGACAACATCTTTGGCATCTCCGTCTCCCACAACCGCCACATCAACGCACTTCTGCAGTGGATAGGCGATCAGCTCCCTGAAAAAGAGGTCGTAGAAGAGCCTGAAACTGAAGAGCAGGAAGAGCAGATCGATGAGCAAGAAGAAGATCTTGATGAAGAGTTCTTTGAAGAGATCGATGATGATGAAGATTATGATGATGAAGACGGCTACTTTGACCCTTCGGAAGATTTCGCTGAAGAAGAGGAAGATGACGAATCGATCATAGAGACCCTTGAAGCGGTTCGCGAGTATGACCCAGAGGCACTCAACAGGATGCGTGTTGCCATTATCGGCCGGGTCAACGTCGGTAAAAGCTCACTGCTTAATGCCCTGCTCCATGAAGAGCGCTCCGTTGTCAGTTCCGTTGCCGGGACGACCATCGACCCTATCGACGAAACAGTTGAATACCAGGATAAGACGATTACGTTTATCGACACGGCCGGTGTCCGCAAACGAGGCAAAATTCTCGGGATAGAAAAATATGCCTTGATGCGGACCGAGGAGATGCTCGAAGACGCCGACATCGCACTTCTGGTACTGGATGCCTCCGAACCCTTTAAAGAGCTCGACGAGAAGATCGCAGGACTAATCGATCAGAACCGCATGGCCTGTCTGATCGTCTTGAACAAATGGGATGAAGTTGACGGCAATGATTACCAGAAGATTGTCCAGGATGTGCGCGACAGGTTCAAATTTCTGCACTACGCGCCGATTATCACTATCTCGGCCAAAAGCGGCCAGCGCGTCCAGAAGATCTATGATAAATTGCTGGAGATCAATGAGAACTTCTCACAGCGCATCTCCACGTCAAAGCTTAACGAAGCACTTGAATGGGCACAGCGTAAACACCACCTGCCGTCGATGAACGGGCAGATGATACGTATCTATTATGCAACACAGTATGATATACGTCCGCCGCGCATCGCGCTGGTCATGAATAAGCCGAAGGGCTTGCACTTTACCTATCGCCGCTATCTCACGAACCAGCTGCGCGAAGCCTTTAATTTCGAGGGGGTCCCTATTCTCTTCAAAGCAAAGGCAAAAAACAATAAGCGTCGTCTGAAGCGCTGATCCAAAGAAGCCTTAAAACGGCTTCACGATCACCATCGCCACGATCAAAAGCAGCAGGATCGTCGGTACCTCATTATAATAGCGGAAGAACTTGCCGCTTTTTGCACGACTGTCATCCAAAAGTCTCAGACGCAATCTGCCCAACGAGAAGAAATAGGCGATCAGAACAGCGACAAAGAAGAGCTTTGCATGGAACCAGCCGCCCGTTGCAAAGATATTCGTCGGATATAAAAGTATCAGGGCGACTCCTGAGAGCAGGGTTGCCCAAAATGCGGGTATTCCGATATAGCGGTAGATCTTCATCTCCATCACTTTCACGACCTCTATAAATCCCTGATTGTCCGCATTCTCTGCGTGGTAGACAAAGAGACGCGGCAGATAAAACAGTACGGCAAACCAGGAGACCATCGAAACAATGTGAAACCATAAAACCCATTGATACATTTTCAGCCTTTAGAAGTTTTTTTCTATCGTCAGCATATTGTAGTTTGAACCGCCATGGACACGCTTGAAAAGACCGAATATCCCGGAAAGGTGCTTCAGCGTGTAACCCAGATAGATGTCTCGCAAACTCTCGACACGGATCAACCGGCCCAGGTCAAAATCGGCAGAGATATCGAGGTAATTCAGGAACTTGGACGTTGGATGGCCTTCAGCATCATCGACTTCAACAATGGGAATGCCGTTGGCAAGCGAAAGGCCTTCACCAAAACCGAGACGAACGCGGTTCTGTAAAAAGTCTATCTTCCAATAGACATTGACATAGACATTCATTTCCAGGATATTGTCCGCATATCAGTTTTCATAATAGTAGGAGATGCCGCCTATTAAATACCAGT
>CAZNQJ010000301.1:0-3069 GCA_964575205.1 uncultured Campylobacterales bacterium
CGGTGACGCTCAATTCGACCGAGATAAACCTCGCGCGCGTCATCGGCCCCGCTATTGCCGGCGTCGTTATCGCGACCTTGGGAATAGCCGCCTGTTTCTTCCTCAATGCGCTCTCGTTCGGCTCCATCCTTCTCACGCTCGCGCTCAGCCAATTCCCGACCCTCCCGGCGACCGCCGCCGACAATGCCTCACCCAAGGCCGCGGCCGTCGATCCTCCATCCGCAGAAGAACTGATCAAACAGCTCAAGCCCAAATACAACATTCTGTTGCGTGACGATAAGACCTACCCCTACATCTATATCGATACCGACGAACATTTCCCCAGATTCGAGATCACCCGCAAGCTGCTCAAGGGCAACGGCATAAAGTACTTCGGCCCCTACTCTGTCGGCGCACGCGATATTTTGGACTCTGTTTACGAACTCTGCAAACTGGTGCAAAAAAAGAGCTGCCTCAAGGGGAAGAAGGCCTGTCTCTACTACCAGATGGATCAATGTCTTGCGCCTTGTGAAAAAAAGGTCACCCGGGAGTGCTACAGCACCATTGTGCAGGAGGCGATGTACTATATTGAAAATAAAAAAGTGCTAATTGCAAAACTCAAAGAGAAAATGGACTTTTATGCGGAAAACCTCCGCTTTGAAGAGGCCGGCGTGCTGCGTGACCGCATTGAACGCATCGCCAAAAGCGAACTGATATCGCAGATCGATCTCGCATCAACCGAAAACTATGACATTTTTGCCATCAGCTACAACGATCAGCGTGCCGCTGTTGTCCGCCTCTTCATGCGTTCAGGCAAGATCATCTCCTCCTCGCATGACTATATAAACCTAAGCAGCGGGTTTGACATTGACGAAGCGTACGAACGCGCCATAATCGAATTTTACGGGCATGATAAACCGCCGATTATCGCACCTGTTTTAGTGGCGCACGACTTTCATGAAAGAGCGCTTGTAGAGGAGCACCTCTCGCTTCTTTTTGAGAAAAAAGCGACGGTTTCGCTGCCGCTGCGCGGCAGTAAAAAACGGCTTGTCGAACTTGCTTTGAGCAATGCCGATGAGCTGCTGCGCCAAAAGAAGAACGACACCACCGAAAATATCGCCAAGCAGCTCCAGGAGCTGCTCTCGCTTGGGCGACTGCCCCGCAGGATCGAAGCCTTTGACAACTCGCACATGGCCGGCGAAGCGACTGTCGGCGGTATGATCGTTTTTGACAACGGCCGCTTTGACAAGTCGGGATACCGTCACTACCATTTAAACGCGCGTGATGAATACGGGCAGATGAAAGAGACACTCTCGCGCCGCATCGCCGGGTTTGAAGAGAACCCGCCGCCTGACCTATGGCTTATCGACGGAGGAACCACCCTCTTGACCCTCGCCAAAGAGCTTCTTGATTCTGCCGGTGTCAATCTTGATGTCATCGCTATCTCAAAAGAGAAGATCGATGCCAAGTCTCACCGCGCCAAAGGAAGTGCCCGCGATCAGCTTCACAGTGTTACAGAGAGCTTCAGCCTCTCCCCCTCTGATAAACGGCTGCAGTGGATGCAGCAGCTTCGCGACGAGGCGCACCGGTATGCCATTACTTTTCATAAAAAGACAAAACTCAAACGGGACCAGGCCTCCAAACTCTTGAACACCCATGGCATCTCACAGGCCAAGGTGGTCAAGCTGCTTCAGCATTTTGGTACCTTTGAAGCACTGCAAAATGCCCGTGAAGAAGAGATTACGGCCGTACTTAACCAAAGTGATGCAAAAAAAATCAAGATGATATATAAATAAGTTATATTTGCTTTTAATTATGATATATTTACCCAAACTCCCAAGGGACTTGGTAGATTTAAGAAAAATAAAGGCTCCGAAATATGGAAAGACCTGAAGCAGTTGATAAAGAGTACCTGTTTGACGGAGGTGTGATTATCAGTGAAACGGATACTAAGGGTATTATTACGTTTGCCAATCGAAAATTTTGTGAAATCTCAGGGTACACTCCTGATGAGCTGAAAGGGCAGCCTCATAATATTATCCGCCATCCTGATATGCCCAAAATAGCCTTTACACAGATGTGGGAGACGATCAAAAGCGGTCATTCCTGGCATGGCCTGGTAAAGAATCTGCGAAAAGATGGGCTTTATTACTGGGTAGAGACAGAGATTACACCCGTACGCAATGATGAGGGCCAAATCACAGGTTACATTGCCGCTCGCAAGCCAGCCAGTCGAAAAAATATCAATGAGATAGCGCTGACCTATAAAACTATGCTAGATAAAGAGAAGTAAGGAGCTTATGTGCTGATATATGATCACAATAAAGAATTTATCGGAATCGATGAAGAGAGCTTAAAGCTCCTTGGCTATGAACGCTTCGAAGACCTTACCCGTGAACACAGAGATGTTGCCGAGCTTTTTGTCAAAAAGCCCGGATATATTCACAATTTTACAAATTTCCCCTGGATCGATTTTGTTTTACATGCAGAATCCGAAGAGACGAAGGTCATTATTGCGGGCAAGACCAAGTCCTTTTCCGCAATCATTGATATTACCAAGCTCTATCTTACCAAAGCACCGAATGAGGACGCCTACCTCGTCAGGCTCAAAAATATTCAGAACTATCAGCTGGACGCTTCAGAGAAGCCGGCACCTTCGGCACCTCCTTTAAACCTTGAAGCCCAGTCGTTCAATAAAGTGCAGGAAACAACCCAACCGGAACTGCAACCTGAAACGGTTGAGCAGTCTGAGCAACAAACAGCGCTGACCTTAGATGAAGACCTTTTTATCAACGAAACCCCGGCGGCGAAAGAGAGGACCGTTCCGGTTTCATCTCCATCTGCAGCAGAAGATCAATTTGACATCTACTTCCATGGTGAAGAGGAGCTGCTGATTGAGCCGGAACCGGAAATACCGCCGTTGGAAAAATCTGTTTTAGACAATCTCCAAGAAGAGAAAGGCGCTCCCATGCTTGGCGCCAATCTCAGTGAGCATGATAAAGCCTATCTGGAAAACCTCAAGTTTTCGGATGATTATATCTATGATCCGAACATTGCGGCAAACGAACTTGGACTTCCGGTCGATCTTAT
>CAZNQJ010000302.1:0-3059 GCA_964575205.1 uncultured Campylobacterales bacterium
CCCCTTGATCAGACCGATCCAGAAATGTTTGACCTTGACCACTTCGACAAAACGGTCCATAAAGAGCGTCGTCGACAGACCAAGATCGATCTTGGCGATCAGCATGCCGCCCATGAGTCCCGCAATGTCGGCGAAAAAGATCAGTATCGGCATCATGATGACCAGAGCAAGCACACGCGGCAGTACCAGAAAGGCGAAGGGATCAAACCCCATCGTGCGCATCGCGTCGAGCTCTTCGGTTATCTTCATGACCCCGATCTGCGCCGCATAGGCGGAACCGCTGCGTCCGGCTACGATGATGGCGGCTAGCATCGGGGCGAGTTCGCGCAGGATCGAGATGCCCAGCATATCAACGATAAAGATGTTGGCCCCGTAAAGCTTCAGCTGTGTCGCAGACTGGTAGGCAACGACCACCCCGATCAGGAATGTGGTCAGGAAGATGATCGGCAGGGCTCTGATGCCGCTCTCGTTGATCTCGAAGGAGATCTCCTTCCACCGTATCTGACGCAGATTGAAAAAAGCGCTGTAAAAGATCAGGCTCAGCTGTCCGAAGAAGGCAAGAAAGGAGGCAAGTTTTTGTCTCCGGTCAAAAAGATCAAGGCCGACAGCCTCAAGAACACTCACTTTCGGCGGCTTGAAGATACTGTCAAAATGGGCATGTTCCTGGGCCATTGCAAGCATCTTTTTGACCTCATCTTCCATCGCGGTGAAGATCACTTCCCGGCCGTTTTTTTCGGCCTTGACCTTATGCTTTGCGATCAGCAGGGCCAGGGAGGAGTCCATGCTTTTAAGTTCACTGAGGTCCCAAACATATTTTTCGGCATACTCTTCTTCAGCCGATTCGGCAACTCTTTTTTCAATGGCGGCGAGCCTTTGGATGGTCTGCCTCCCCATCAGTTTAAACGTAACCGTCCCGGACGCTTCGGTTATGAGGAAGGTAGCCGGCATTGCCTACACCTCTTCACTTGCAAAGGTGACGCGTTCCAAACCGTTGGCACCAAATCGCATATACCCCAGACCGCAGGCAAAAGCGGGCAGGTTTACGTAACGGCAGCCGTCGACCGTAAAGGCGCAGTCCTGATGATGATGCCCTTCGATAAAAAGTGTGTATCGGCTCAGATCCTGTTGTGAAAGGTGGCTGACGACATAACTCTCGAAAGTGTCCATCTTGACACAATCATTTTTGCG
Source organism: uncultured Campylobacterales bacterium (assembly GCA_964575205.1). GTDB lineage: Bacteria > Campylobacterota > Campylobacteria > Campylobacterales > Sulfurimonadaceae > Sulfonitrofixus. The sequence continues at coordinate 1,189 of CAZNQJ010000302.1, forward strand.
CAGCAGTTTTGTGTCGAGCGCGTTGATGATGAAGTGTCTTCCGACGGTATCGAGCAGGCTTAAAAAACGCAGCAGATATGGGTTTCGGATAATGGCCGTGTAGAACCGGTACCCAAAGGGCGCATCGAAATCCCCATGCGCCAAAGCGACCGGCTGGCCTTTGTAGTCGCATGCGACCGGCTGTTCCTGGATGGAAAATATCTTGACACCGGGAAAGATCGGCGAAAGGTTGAAATCATGATTACCCTCAAGGTAGACGATCTCGATATTATCGCTGAGGGTATTGATCAGATCAACCGCTTCGCTGTTGCGTTCAACCGTATAGGGAATGCCTCCGAAAAGAAGATCGAAGATGTCGCCCATCAGGATGAGCTGGGGTGTCCGGATCTGCTGCGTGGCCACCGCTTTCAGAAAGCCGAAAAGTTCTTTATGTTTAAAAGAGTAGTGGGCATCGCTGAGAAAGATGGCCCCCTCCAGGAGCTTTAACGGTTTAGGGGACATAGGCGATATCAGGGACTCCGGTCTCCATGGCCAGCCCCATCATCAGATTGGCGTTGACGATCGCCTGCGAGCTGGCGCCGCGCATCAGGTTGTCGATAGCCGCGTTGATGAAAAGGGTCGAACCGTTGCGCCGTGCGAAGATGTCACAAAAGTTGGTGCCGGCGACACTCTTCATGTCGACCGGGTTTTCACGGACACGTACGAAGGGGGCATCCTTGTAATACGCCTTCAGCACCTCCATCGCATCGAAGTCGCCCTCGACCTGCATATAGACCGATGAGAGCATCCCGCGCGTCAGCGGCAGCAGATGCGGTACAAAACTGACCGTGCTCTCATCAAGCCGGAGCTTCTCGGCGATCTCCGGGCTGTGGCGGTGCAGCATCGGGTTGTAGGCAAAGGCGTTGTCGTTGATGGCGACGTAGTGCGAGGTTTCGGAGAGCTTCTTCCCTGCCCCGCTGACACCGCTTTTGGCATCGACGATCAGTGCCGAACCCTTGACCTGGTAGGCCATGAACGGCAGTGCCGCCAATATCGAAGCGGTCGGGTAACAGCCCGGGTTCGCGACCAGTCTGGCCGTTTTGATCGCTTCGAGATTGAGTTCAGGCAGTCCGTAAACGGCATGTTTGAGGTTCTCGGCATCGATATGCGGCACATAGTGCTTCTCGTAACGCGCCTGCTGCAGACGGTAATCGGCCGAAAGATCGACCGTTTTGACATTGAGTGCCATCAGCGCTTTGACAAAGCCCATCGCCGTCTTGTGCGGCAGTGCCAAAAAGGCAAGTTCGCATGTTTTGGCGACTTCAGCGGCATCCGCCTTTTGAACGTCGCACTCGTGTACGCCCAGAAACGAGGGGTGCAGCTCGCTGAGTTTTGTCTTCCCCTCGCTGGTCGCCACGTAGGCAAGCTCAAAAGTCGGGTGTTTGATGATCATCTTGATCAGTTCAAGGCCGGTATAACCGCTCGCCCCGATGACGGCGACATTAATCTTCGCGGCACTCAAAGACGATCTCCTGATATTTCACTTCGGTTACTTCAAACTCCTTGACCCCGCCCGGCAAGCGGACCTTGACCTCGTCGCCCTCCTCTTTGCCAAGGATCTGTTTCGCAAGCGGAGAGTTAAAAGAGATCAGCCCTATCTCCGGGTTGCTTTCGCATCCGCCGACGATGGTGTAGGTCACCTCTTCACCGCTGTTGATGTCTTCGAGGACCACGGTCGAACCGAAGCTGACACGGGCATGCTGCAGTTCGCCCGGGTCGACGACCTGCGCATTGCTCAACAGGGCACTGATCTCCTGCAGACGGCGGTCGATATTGACCTGCGCCTCTTTACCCGCGTGATACTCCGCATTCTCTTTCAAGTCGCCCATATC
>CAZNQJ010000303.1:0-3047 GCA_964575205.1 uncultured Campylobacterales bacterium
GACTGCTCAATCGGCGGCACCCCGTCTATCTCACCGTCCATAAAGTCGATCTCATGCGCGAACTCATGGATGATGACATTGTTGTGGCGCAGATGATACGCCTCTTTTTTCGCCTCATGCCAGGTAATAACGACAGTGCCGTTAGCCGATTGGCCCTGGATAACGAACTCCTCTTTGGTATAGATACCCCCAAACGACTGGACCTGACTGGTGACAACCGCATGGGGATAGACAATGATCGTATGGAGATTGTCATAGCAGTTCTCACCCTCTTTGTGCAACAGCAACAGACAGGCATAAAAGGCGATTAGCACTTTCATCTCTTCCGTCACCGTCAATCCGACACCGACAAACTCTTTTGTATAGATAAAACGCAGTATCGAACGTTGAAGCTTTTTTTGATCTGATGTTGAGAGTTTCAAATAATAGGGAGTTTTTGAGAGAATCACGCTATTCGCGTCTGAAAAATCAATCGATTCTATCGCATGCAATAATTTTTTGCTGCGCATGTCATACAACAGATATAGGCCAAACGCCGTCGCAGCCATGCCGCCAAATACCGAGAGAAGCGCCGAGAGATAATCCATCTGCTCAGTCGGTCACATTACCGCTGGACATTTTCAAATTCATCCCCGGAGAACCCGAGACTCTCTCTGCGCCCGCCATTCCTATCGCCCTTTTTTACGCATATCATACAGAAAATAGAGACCCAAAAGCGTTACCGCCAGGCCGCCGATAAAAAGAATCAGTACTGTTGTCATCGCTACTTAATAAGTCCCAGTTCTGCCAATAAAGGCTTGATGCCGTTTGCCATCTCGATCAGCTCCTGGTAGAGCGTGCCTTCGGCCCTGTCTTCCAGGATCCACTCTTCGATATGTTTTATCGTCTCTGATTTTTCGGCTTCACTCAGATGCTCGGACTGTGCTACGGCGTTTTTTATCTTTTCCAAATGGGCATGGTCTTTGTGTGAACTCATCTCTGTTCCTTAATATTCGTTATATCTGCCCGCAAGGACATCTTCACGTATTGTATCAAGTCTCTCCTGTATGATATCAAGCAGCAGTATCGCCGCTTCTCTGTCATCCGCCTCCGGTACATCCCAGTCGGTGATCTTCATGTTGCTTTTGAAAAAGAGTTCAACCGCACCTTGAATCTCTGTTTTACGACTGGCCAGCTCTTTCTGTATTGTGTTCATATCTATCTCCTTTTTGATTAATTATACTCCTAAAATCCGGACAGAACAAGAAGAGTGTTCAAAACGCCCCTTTTCAATGCAGCAATGTCAGCCCCGCAGCATCCTTAGATTCGCTCTGATAGTAAAAATATCGGTTTTTACCCTCTTTTTTCGCCCTGTACATGGCACTGTCAGCATGTTTGATCACCTCGTCGCTGCTGCTTCCGTCTTTTGGAATGAGCGCAACACCGATACTTGCCCCCACATGATGTGTCGTATTGTGCACGACAATAGGCTGATTGATCGCAATGATAATGCGGCTGCACAGAGACTCGATCTGCGCATGCAGTACCTCGATAGAGATGGGCAGACTGCGCAGCAGAACGATGAATTCGTCGCCCCCGATCCTTCCCGCAAGATCACTTTTTCGAATCTTGGTCGAGATACGCTGTGCGACTATAATCAGAACATCATCGCCGCAATCATGCCCATGGGTGTCATTGATATTCTTAAACTCATCAAGATCAATAAACAAGAGCGCCCCTATCGTATTGTGCCGCTGCGCGTAGTCGATCTCTTCGTCTACACGCTGCAGAGACATTCGTCGATTTGACAGGTGGGTCAAAAGGTCATTGTAGGCCATCTCTTCTATTGCTTTCTGATCTTCTTTCATTTTGGTAATGTCTTTATCGATGCCTCTATAGCCCAGGAGGTTGCCTTCATCATCAAAAAAAGGCGAGCCGTTTGTAAGAAGACAGACCCTGTGCCCGTCTTTGTGAAGATTGTAGTTTTCCAGCTCTACGATCTTCGCTCTCTCTTTTACGATCTTCGCAAAGATCGTTCTCATCTTTTCTGCCTCATCCTCTTCCATATGATCAATCAGTGTTGTACCGATGACTTCATCGGGCCGATAGCCCAACATCTTGTAGACCTGCGAACTGCTATAGGTATACACCCCGCCGGCATCGACTTCCCATATCCAGGCATCCGTACTTTCTACAAGCTCTTGAAAACGGCACTCTCTCGCAGCCGCCTCTTTGGCATGGCGGCTCTCGTTGCGTTTGAACAGGAGAGACAGGACAAAGAAGAGAAGAAGCAGGAAAGTCAGATAGAAGGAGCCGAACATATAAAAGGGTTGCAGAAAGAGTTCTATCGGCTGCTTGATGACAAGCGCCCACTGCGTATTCGGAATCGGCTGAAAGACCGCAAGAACTCTGTTCCCTGCGTAATCATTGTCAACAATCACACCCGTTTTGCCCTCAAGCGCCATGCGCATCGGTATGGCCTTTGAATCGTCATCCCAACGTACCGGTTGCGGTTTCTCTCCGGAATGGGCCAAAAACGTGATATCGAGGCCCGAGCGCACCCCGATAAGATATTCATTCTCTATCCTGACAACATGCGGTTTGGAAAAGGCATTTTGCAGTTGCGCAATAGTCGCCACGTCAGACGAATTATTGAAGTCGCTTTCCTTGCTGTATTTGCTGTCGAACAGCGACACTGAACCGATCACGCTAACCAGTATTTCACTCTGATGGCGCAGATCTTTCTTCTTTTCCCTGATTGTGTATTGAAAGAAAAAGAGTGCCAAAACGGCAGAAAAAAGGACAATCGGCACAATGACTTTGACTAATAGTAACTTATATCTATTTTTGAAAATCATAGTTGTAATTCCATTGCTAACGGCATAATTGATTATACAGCTTTGTCCTCAAAATAGTAAATGAAGAGAATCAACAGCGCTATGTCGGGACAGGACAAACCAAAATGCTGCTTCCGGATTTCTGATAAGTGCAGACCGGGTTCAATATATTCATACCGTTAAAGAAATTTTTCCCTATAATTTCCTAAACAGAATCAACAAAGCAGCTAT
>CAZNQJ010000304.1:0-3043 GCA_964575205.1 uncultured Campylobacterales bacterium
GAGGTCTCTTTAAACTCCAGATGCAGCATGTCGGTGTCTACCAGGTACTCTTCTACATTACTTTCATCCAGATAGGAGGTGTCGATGGCTTCGGCCTTCTCTCTTGCAGGCAGAACTGCATTGCGTTTTTGAAACCACCGTTCAACAAACTCCGCAAAATCCACGCTGCCGGCGTACTCTTTTTCAAGTTGTACCGAGAACATCGCCTTCGGCGTTAAAGCCAAAGGTGTCTCATGCTCCTGCACCTGTTGAGCGATGTTGGTGTACTCTTTGATCTCGTAGGCATTTTTCAGCTCTTTCAGCCGCGTGACATGTTTAAAAAAACCGACATCGGGACTGACCCTGTTGATGTAGTCTACGACCTGTCTCTGCAGATCGACCAGAGAGATGCGCATCTGCGTAAGATGGGACTTAAGATCATAGTAGAGGTTTGATGTCGACTGGGGAACGCTGTTTTTAAAAAAAGCGGCCTCAAGCATCAGGGTTGACTCTATCCTTGTGTCAATAGCGATCAGAAGCTCCAGTTTTGCTTTATAGTACTGGAGTTCCACCCGCTTTACCTCATACTCGTCCGCAGACTTGTAGGTAAGATGTATATGCTGATGCAGTTTGATAAGGCTTTTTGAGATCATGACAGGGATCTTTTTCAAAACCCTCTCTATACGTTTAATGGATTTTTGCTGCAGGTCATACGAGGCGGCTTTGCGATAGAGTTCTATCTTGATGCTGATCTCATCAAGCAGCTCGCCGATGTTTCCTATCTCTATCTCGTCACTGGAGTCCAGGAGCGCTTCGAGAAAAGTACGCAGATCTTCATCGAGCTCCACAACAGAACTCTCGGAAGTTATCAGACCGCTCTCTATCAGCCTCTCTATATTGCCCTCTTTGGTAAACTCCTGCGCCTGCGACCGGTTTACTATGCCGTCACGTTTGACAAAGAGCATTTCCAAAAGAGCACTTTCCGAGGAGAGCATCTTCAGTAAGCGTTTAACCGTTAATGACATTGTTCATCCTTACCTCAAAACCTTTCATTCGTGACGACTTGACGCTGCCGCTTTTTCATCTGAGCAGAGTCGCTTGACGCTTTTTCGGCACTTTCGCCTTCATTAAAGTGTCGGGCGCGCAATGTGCCGGCAGCAGATTACGGCGCTCCTCTTTTTCCTGGGAATCCATGCTCGAAAGCTTTGCAAAGGCGTTCACGGCTTCGCTGCCGTTTTGGACAACGCCGGGCGCTTTGCAGGTGCGTTCTATGCCAGAGAGAAAGTTCTTTTTAGCAACTTCCCCGCCTCTGTGGCGTGACATAGTATTGCCTTTGAAATGGTACCATCAGCTCGTTCAAATTCTCATTGATGTTTCGTGGTTGAGCTGCAAATTCGTCATATTTCACCCGAAACTACGGCTTAGGTAGCAAATAGACACTAACAACATGGTAATTTTAATCGCATATGATTTTAAATAGTTATTTTTCAATACCTGAGCGTTATTTGACCCGCAATTTGAGTCGCCCGTGAACGCGCGCAACGGTAAAACGACGCGACAGATGCTGCATATGTTCATGAAAAAAGGTAGCACGGATTGAAAAGTAGCCTCTCCCCATTCACCTAAATAATGATAAGTAGTCGGAATGCTTTATCGTCATCGGCGCCGCTCCGTGCTAGAGTATAGACAGGATTAAGTAGAGAGTGTTGCTTACCTTTGTATTTAATTACTAATACACGTGAGGTGTACTATGCGAATGAATAAAAATGATATCCCGGTCAAGATCCAGATACCTGGTGCAACAGCAAGGCAACAGCTGGACTTTGGAGATTCAACAGGGTACGGAAAGATCAGTGGAGAGTATTTCTCCCTGGGTGCGGGGGCAGATATCGCTCCTCTGCTCAAAGGCTTGGAGGGCGACCTCTGCCAATGCCCGCACTGGGGCCATATACTTGTAGGCCAACTCACAGTGACCTACGCCGACGACTCCAAAGAGGTCGTCAAGAGCGGCGACATGTTCTACTGGCCGCCGGGCCACACCGTCTGCGCCGATAATGACACGGAGCTGGTGCTCTTCAGCCCGCAGCATGAGCACAGCGAAGTCATGGACCATATGCTTAAAAAACTCAACGGCTAGAGCAAGTCTGCCTGCTTTGCCAATGCATGTTATTGCCCCGCAAGAGATATGATAGCACGGTCTGATTGTAAAAAGTCATCGGCAGGAGCGACGGTCAGGTCCGGTCGTATGCCGCTCTTAAGCTCATTAACGGAAGACTTTTCCGTTCTGACCAGAACGCATACTGCGTCGAATTGTGATAATAAAATAAATATCACTTAACACTTATGTAACATTTCTGCTCTATTATTAAGCGCGGCTGCACAAATCCCAGGATTTTTGCAACCTCTTTATTCCCCTAAATACTCACCGTATTTAAACGTGCTATTCCAAGCCATTTACAACCCTTAAGAACGGTGCTTTCGAAAGAGAGCATCGACTCTCCTGCCGATAGACAACCCCGCCGTCACAGTAACCCTCCCGTTTTGATATTTCCGCTACAATTAGCCATAGGGCACCCCTCTTTCTTCCCGCTGCGCTTGGCCGGGGTTTTTAGAGGCGCCCCATATAAAATATGGGTCTCCGGAGTATCGATGCGTGATTTTATCGGGGGTTCAGGATGCTAGCGTCATTCAGCGAAGGTTTCCTGCTGGGACTTGGCGCAGCCACCCCTTTGGGCCCTGTCAACATATTGATCATGAACAGTGCGTTAAAGAGCTAGAGAACCGGCGTCGCGCCGGGTTTTGGCGCCATGAGCGCGGATATCTTCTATCTTGTTCTGATCTTGGCGGGACTGGCAGGCTTTATGCACAACCCTGACCTGCTCAACGCCATAGGCGTTTTCGGCAGCTTGTTCCTGCTCTATCTCGCCTACGGTATTTACAAAAACAGGGCAAATAAGCTAACCGTACAGACCCCGACGGTTCATACCAAAAACCTTTTCAAAACCTACACGCAGGGCTTTGCCCTGACCCTTCTCAACCCCTACACCGTCATCTTCTGGTTCAG
>CAZNQJ010000305.1:0-3038 GCA_964575205.1 uncultured Campylobacterales bacterium
TTCAATATCATCGATGAAGTCGCATTCAGTTTTGAGTACAAGAAAAAAACCATTCATCTGAAACGCTATAATCTCAATCTGGTCAAGATCAAAGAGCTGACACGCGCAAAAAAGAACATCGAAGAGGTCATAACGCAGATACTCAGAGGCGCAAGCTTCAAAGTTTCCCCACTCCTGTCACTGGTGTGCGGACAGAACCTCAATCTTCGGGAACTCGCCCTGATCAAAGCCCTGCTCGAGTACATGAACCAGGCTGTTCTTGAGGTTAACCTCGGCAGCTTTTTACATACGATCACCTCTCATTCCGAGCTGACAAAGCTCATTTTGGATTATTTCAATACCAAGTTCAACCCGCATATCACGTCACGGGTCAAACAGATGCGAGAGAACGAAGAGAGCATCGAGAACTACATCAAAAAAGTACCCAATATCACCGATGACAAGATTCTGAAACTGACTTACGCGCTTATCCAATCGATGGTGAGGACCAACTATTTTCTGGAAAGAGAAGCCATCGCATTTAAAATCGATACGGCGATATTTTCGCAGAACCTCAAAGGGATGCAGCCCAAAATAGAGAGCTTTGTCGCCCATAACGACTTTTCGGGCATCCATCTGCGTATGTCCAAGATATCGCGCGGGGGGCTGCGATGGAGTGAGCGGCATGAGGATTTCCGTACCGAGATCAAATCGCTGATGATCACCCAGGAGGGGAAAAATGCCATCATCATCCCCGATGGCGCCAAAGGCGGTTTTGTCATCCATCGGGACCAGAGCGAGATCTCCCATGCGTTTTTTACCGAGGTCTACTCCAGCTTTATCAACAACCTGCTGGACCTTGTCGACAATCGCATTAACGGCGAGGTGGTACGCAATAAAGCAATGGTCACTTATGACGATGAGGATCCTTACTTTGTCGTTGCAGCCGATAAGGGGACTGCAGCGATGAGCGATGTGGCCAACGCTATTGCCATCGAGCGCAACTTCTGGCTGGGTGACGCCTTTGCCAGCGGCGGTTCAAACGGTTTCGGCCATAAAGAGCTCGGCATCACCGCCAAAGGGGCCCTCAAGTCGACCGAACGGTTCTTTCTGGAAAAAGGGGTCAACTTCAGAGAAGAGAACATCACGGTTGTGGGGATCGGTTCGATGAGCGGCGATGTCTTCGGAAACGGACTTCTAGAGTCCAAATCGTTTAAACTTCTCGGAGCGATCTCCCATAAAGAGATCTTTATCGATCCCACCCCCGATCCTTTAACGGCCTATGCGGAGAGAAAGCGTCTCTTTGCGATGAAAGACGGTTCATGGAGCGGCTACAAGCGTGCCGTGATCTCCAAAGGCGGCGGGGTCTTTTTGCGCAGTGACAAGGCCATAGAACTGACCCCTCAGATACAGAAGATGCTGAATACGAAAAAAAGTACGCTGAGCGGGGAGCAGCTTGCAAAATCGCTCCTGTGCATGAAGGTCGACCTGCTGTTCAACGGGGGTGTGGGCACCTATGTCAAACACACCGAAGAGAGCAATCTCGACCTCGGTGACAAACAGAATGAGGGCGTTCGTGTCGATGCTTCCGAACTGCGATGCAGTGTCGTCTGCGAGGGGGGAAATCTCGGCTTTACCCAACGCGCCCGCATCGAGTATGCGCTGAACGGGGGCAAGATCAATATCGACGGTATCGACAATGCCTCCGGTGTGGACACCTCGGACCATGAGGTCAACCTGAAGATCCTGCTCAATATCCTCAAAGAGAAGCATCATATCAACGAAGAGGAGAGCAGCAATATCCTGAAGGCGCTGACCCAGCAGGTCGTCAATATGGTGCTGTGGAATAATTACCGCCAGTCCCTGGCCCTTTCACGCGATGAGACGCTCAGTCATCTCTATCTTGAAGACTTCAACAACGTTATCGATGTGTTATGTGAGAATATCGCAACTTTTAACCGCCGTGATTTTTTCATCCCAAAAAAAGAAAATATGCAGGAGGTATTGACTAAAAAAGGCGAGATCGCCCGGCCGCTGCTGGCCTCTCTTCTCTCCTACTCCAAGATCTTTGTCAAAAACCTGCTGCTGGAGAGCAGTTTTATCGATGAGCCCGGCAGTGTTGAATACCTCTATAAATATTTTCCAAAATCATTTGTAAGCGTTTACGAGAATGAGATCCAGGCTCATCCGCTGAGACGTCAGATCATTGCGACTGTCGTTTCCGATATGCTGATCAGTGCCCAGGGGGCCAGTTTCATCCATAATTACAATGAACTCGGAAAAGAACGCTTTCTGATCAAGATCAAATCCTACCTGATAAGCAACGAACTTTTCAGTGCCAACGATATCCGCTTTGAGATCTTCAGGCAGGATTACATCATGCCCGTGCAAACGCAGTACTACCTCTTTGACAAGATGGAGAAAACACTCAATTTTTCCACCGGATGGATGCTGAAGAACCTTACTCCCGACGGAATCGATTCAGCCCATATTCTTGACTATAAAGAGCGTCTTTTTACCCTTTTGGAATCGATCAATCATGACAAGCCCGCACAGGAGTTCATCCCCGGAAACGCCCCGTTCAACCATTTCTTTGACATCGTCGACTACCTTCGTTTTGCCGTTGCCGCCATTATGATCAAAGAGCATAAGGAGAACAGCTTTGACAATATCGCGACACTCTTTTATCTGATCATCCGCCATTTTCAGATCATGCAACTGATCAAGTCCCTGGATGAGCTCAAGATCAGCGAAAAGAGCGACCAAACACTTAAACACCAAATGCTCTTGTACATCGAATATATTGTCGTCCATTTTACAGAGAAGATCTTGAGCTTTCAACGTACAGAGGAGGAGCCGATAAAAGCCTTTGAAAACTATTTGGCCAGCAACAATGAGCTTTTTGAAAAAGTCTCTGTCCAAATTGACAAATTACTCAAAAGTGAAAGCAAAGATGTGAAAGAGCTTGTGATCACCGTTAATCTGTTGATGGGAATTGCAATTTAATTGTGAATTGTGAATTGTGAATTGTGAATTGTGAATTGTGAATTGTGAATTGT
>CAZNQJ010000306.1:0-3034 GCA_964575205.1 uncultured Campylobacterales bacterium
CTGGTAGCGGTGACAGCTCGTGCAGCGCGGGTTGTCCTGGCGGGCGGCGACCGCTTCGCCGTAATGCCCGGCATCGACACTGAAGCTTAGCGACGGCCTGAGCGCAATGCTTTTGAGCTCGACCTCAAGCCCGTCATCGAGCGTCAGAAGGACGTACCCTTTTTCGCTGCGCTTGTCGCTGCTGCTGGTGCGCTCAAGCGAGCCGCTGTAGTAGACGTTGGGGTGCCTGCCGACGCGGCCGAAACCGTGCCAGTGGCCCAGCGCCACATAGTCCATCTTTGCAAAGAGGTACTCTTTCTCTTTGGGGTAGACCCACTCGCCGAACTCCTGCATGAGGTAGTGCGCCCCGACCGAGCAGTGCATCATCAGGATGTTCTTCTTGCTTTCGTCAAGGTTCGCTTCGACTTTGGCCAGTTCATCGGGGATGATGCGCTCGTCGTTGACATGCGGCAGCGCATGGAAGACGACGTCGCCGAATGCCACCTTCTCGTAGCGCTGTTCGAAGACCGCGTGGACGTTGTCGAGGGTTTTCAAAGCCTGCAGAATGGGCGAAGAGGCGGAAGTTCGCGGCGTGGAGTGGTTGCCGGCGATGATGACAAAGGGGATCTTCGCCTTTTCGACGCGCTTGAGCTGGGTCAGCGCGAAGGTGATCGCCCGGTTGGAGGGGCTGGCGCGGTGAAAAAGATCGCCCGTGTGGATGACGTAGTCAGGCCTTGTCGCCACGACGGCGTCGATGACCTCGCTGAAGGCCCTGTAGAAGTCGGCCTCGCGCTGGTTGATGCCCGCTTCGTTGAGCACGTCCAGGTCGCTGAAGCCGAGGTGGGTGTCCGAAAAATGGATGATGGTCAATGTCTTCTCTTCTTGTTAAAAGCGTTTCGATGTGAACGATTTTACTGCAAAAGACTAAAAGCTGACTTGCGGCGCGTCATAGAGAGCGGTTTTCACGCAAAAAGTGCTACTGGCTAACCCTGCCAAGGAAAATAGAACTATAGAATATCTTATATAGCACGGAAAACTGCAAGTACTGAATATAAGTTAAATAACAACGCAGCAGAACGTTAATTAACATACAATTAATATTCGCTGCCATACAATGAAAACTGATATTTTCAAAGGAGTCTACATGAGACGATTGATGAGCGCGATGTTTGCAGCAAGTCTGTTGACAGTGTTTGCGAGCGCGCAGGGTATGGGCTATATGGGTGCTAAATGCGATAGCAGCAAGTGCGGCAGCAGTATGATGAAATGCGGGGGAATGTCCATGGGCCGCAAGGGGATGATGCAGGGCGGTATGATGGGCGGATGCGGCTCGGGCATGATGGGCTACGGCATGATGAACGATCCCGAGATACAGAAGATGATGGCCGACGAGATGGCGGCGCACCGAAAGCAGATGATACAGCAGCGAATCGAGTTCCAGAAATCGATGCATAAGAAGATGATGAGCAACCCGAAGGTCATCAAATACATGCTTACCAACATTCTTGAAGACCCGGCTGCTTTCAAGAAAACACTCGACGAAAATCCCGATCTGAAAGCCAAGGTTAAAAAAGCGTTTTGAGACAATGGCCGTGTAATCGGCCGTTCTCACCGCTCACTCATTCATAAGGCAGCGCTATTATCTGCCGTCGACTAATATAGAATAAAGTACCATGCAAGGAGTACAAGATGTTTGATTCAACAGAATGCAGCGTTCAGATAAAAAAAGCGGTCGGCGACGCGATGGAGTTTCTCTCGGAAGAGAAGCAAAAACAGCTGATCGTCAACGTCTGCACCTTGATCAAGGCCCAGCGAAACAAGTTGCAGCAAGAGCCTGAAAGTGCCGAAGCAGTAGCAATTTCGACCTGCGGTATAACCGACGAGGCCCTCGCCGAACAGGAGAGGGTTCTTGAAGAGGTGATCACCCGACACCATATCGAAAGAGCCAACAAGCTCGACTTCGATATGTTCCAGAACAGATGATCCGCGGTGATCACTCTGCCCTGTTGCCTTAAAAAGCGGTATTGCACGCAAAGCACATTGCGGGTCACCATTACGACAGGAAAGGGGCGATCATGAAAGTGGCAATCAGCGGAGCGGGAGGCTTTATCGGTACCCATCTTCTGACCGCATTCAAAGAGAAGGGGTGGGAGGTGTCGGCGCTGCATACGGCCGACTTCGACCTTGACGACGCGGCCTTCGGCCAAAAGCTCTCGGGAGCGGATGTCGTCGTCCACCTGGCGGGGGCTACCATCAACAGGCGCTGGACGAAGTCGTACAAAAAAGTACTCTACGCAAGCCGCGTCGAAACGGCAAAGAAGATCGTCCGGGCCATGGCAAAGTCGCAGCAAAAGCCGAAACTCTTCATCTGCACATCGGCCGTCGGCATCTACGCCCCGAGCGGAAAACACAACGAAGAGCATGCCGCCTACGCGGACGATTTTCTGGGCCGCCTGGCCAGAGACTGGGAGAGCACCGCCGCCGAAAGCAAAACACTCGGCATCAGGACCATCATCTTTCGCTACGGCATCGTTCTGGGTCACGGCGGGGGCATACTCAAAGAGATGCTGCTGCCCTTCTCTCTCGGACTGGGAGGGACGATCGGCGACGGCAGGCAGCATTTCAGCTGGGTGCACATCGACGACCTGGTACGGGCCTACCTCTTTGCCGTCGACCACCCCGATATGGAAGGGGTCTACAACCTGATGGCCCCGAATCCGACCACCAACTACGGCCTGACAAAGGCGCTCGGGGCGGCCCTGCACCGTCCTACCTTCCTCAGCGTCCCGAAATTCCTGTTAAAACTGCGTTTCGGCAGCGAAGCGGCCGAAGCACTCTCCAGCGGACAGTACGCGACGCCCAAGCGGCTTCCCGAAGCCGGGTTCGAATTTGAGTTCAAGACCATCGAAGCCGCAGTAAACGACCTCTTCGGCGACTGAGTGCCAAGCGTCACTGCACGACCCACTCTTTTTCGACAAGCACCCTTTCACCCGAATAGACGCGCCCGACAAAACGGTCGCCGACATTGAAGGCGGCGACCCCTTTGCGCATGCCG
>CAZNQJ010000307.1:0-3024 GCA_964575205.1 uncultured Campylobacterales bacterium
CGGTTGTCGCATAGGAGTCGGCAACAAAGTGTGCGATCTTGCTTGAGCCGCGTGCGAAACGGTCCATCTCGTAAACACCCATCGGCCCGTTCCAGAGTATCGTTTGTGCATCGGCAAGCACGGTGCGGTAAAGGCGTACCGTTGCCGGACCGATGTCAAGACCCATCCATCCTGAGGGGATTTCCTGAGACGAGGTAACCTTGCTGACAGAATCTGCTGTAAACGTCTGTGCCGCCACAACATCAACAGGCAGATAAAACTTGACACCCAAACGGCGCGCCTCGTCCATAATGTGCTGCGCCTCTTCAAGAAGATCATCTTCTACCAGCGAGTTGCCGACATCGTAGCCCATCTGTTTCAAGAAGGTAAACGCCATACCCCCGCCGATCAGTACCTTATCGACTCTCGGCAACAGGTTAATGAGCGCTTCAAGCTTTCCGGAGACTTTCGAACCGCCGACGATAGCTGCGAATGGACGGGTCGGGCGCTTGATAAGAGTACCGAAAAACTTGATCTCTTTTTGAAGCAGGAAGCCGGCTGCTTTGTGATCGTTATCAAAGAAATGCGTAATGCCTTCGACCGAGGCATGGGCTCTGTGGCTTACACCGAAAGCATCATTGATATAGATCTCAGCCATATCGGCTAGGGCTTTTGCCAACGTCGCATCGTTTTTTGTCTCGCCTTTTTCAAAACGAAGATTTTCGAGCAGAAGCACCTCATGAGCAGGCAGCTCTTTCGCTTTTTTTATCGCATCCTCGCCTATGACATCTTTTGCCAGGGATACATGTCGTTTCAGCAGCTGCTGCAGGCGCAGCTGAACAGGCACTAGTGAGTACTGTTTGTCGACCTCACCCTTTGGACGGCCCATGTGTGAGGCTAAAATCACCGCACAATCCTGGTCCAGACAGTAGTTGATCGTTGCAACGGCGGAGCGGATACGGCGGTCATCTGTGATGTTGCCGTACTCATCCATCGGCACGTTGAAGTCACAACGGATAAAAACTTTTTTACGGTTAAGCTTGAGATCTTTAATATTTAAAAGCTGCATTTTTTATGATTCCTATTTACTGATGTGAATTGCCATATCGACTAAACGACTGGAGTAGCCCCACTCATTGTCGTACCAGGAGAGTACTTTGACCAGGTTCCCGTCAATCACCTGTATCGTATCCAGCGCGACGACAGTGCTTCGTTCTTCACCGACAAAGTCCTGAGAGACCCTGTACTCTTCATCGACACCGAGGATACCTTTGTGCGAACCTTCGCTCGCCTCTTTGAAGGCCGCTTTGATCTCTTCAAGAGTCACGTCTCTTGAAAGCGTGACCGTAAGGTCTACCATGGAGACATCGGCCGTAGGGACCCGGATCGCCTGACCGTTGAGTTTGCCCTCAAGAGACGGAAGCACTTTTGAGATCGCTTTTGCCGCTCCGGTGGTCGTAGGGACCAGGTTGGTCGCACCTGAACGCCCTTTTCTCGGGTCTTTTTTATGCTTGGCATCCAGGATAGGCTGCGAAGATGTATAACTGTGGATCGTTGTCATCAACCCGTTTTCGATGCCAAACGCATCATCAAGCACTTTAGCCAGAGGCGCCAGGCCATTGGTGGTGCAGCTTGCATTGGAAACGACAGACTGTCCGGCATAACTCTCTTCGTTGGCACCGATGACAAAAGTGGCCGTGTCATCTTTAGCCGGGGCAGAGAAAAGTACTTTTTTGATACCGTTATCAAGGTAAGGCTGCACGCTCTCCTGTGTTAAAAACGCGCCGGTACATTCAAGTACGATCTCGGCCCCGCATTCGGCAAAGTCGAGTTTTGCCGGATCGCGTTCAGAGAGGATCTTGGCTCTGTCTTTACCGATACAGAGATAACCCTCTTCTGCTTTTACATCCTTGCGTGTACCGTGAACCGAATCGTATTTTACGTTGTACGCGATCATTTCGTGCGCGCCGCTCGCATTGACCGCCACAAGCTCAATATCATCTCTGTCCGCAATGATACGCGCGACACATCTACCGATCCGCCCTAATCCATTAATTGCAATCTTCAATGCCATTCATACGTCCCAATGTACTATAACGCCTCTTTTCAAAGCATCATAAAATAAGATTAAAATTTGAGTGGATTCTAACAAAATTCAGCTATAATTTGCATAAATTATGGATATAGCACTTTATGGCGGTTCGTTTGACCCACCGCATCTCGGTCATGTTGCTGTTGTCAATGAAGCACTCAAAACGCTCGACATCGATAAAGTCATCGTCGTGCCGGCTTTTGTCAACCCGTTCAAAGCGGGAACACATGCGCCGGCAGAGCTTCGTCTAGAGTGGCTCAAGGCGATATTTAAAGCGAACAGCCGTGTCGAAGTGAGCGACTTTGAGATCCGTCTGAACCGGGCGGTCAGAAGCATTGAGACAGTCAGCCATTTTGGCGCGTTGTACGAGAAGATCTACTTTATTATAGGTGCCGACAATTTAGCAACGCTGAAACAGTGGCACCGGTATGAAGAGCTCAACAGCTTGGTCACCTGGGTTGTTGCGACACGCGATGAAATTGAGATCGAACCCGGTTTCATACGACTAAACGTCGATCAGAAGATCAGTTCAAGCGCGCTCAGAGAGACTATACTGGAGCAAAAACTGCCGACTTCGGTTGCGATGTCCATTAAAGATTATTACAAGAGCACTTCGAAAGACCCTAAATAGACCCTAGCGGTCATTCAAAGTGTATAAGGAAAAACATGCAAGATCGCATCAACAAGATCACCACTATATTAGATACCAATAAAGCCGAAGGCATCGAAGTTTTCGACCTTCGCGACCGCGACTACTTCGTCGATTACGTTATTATCGCCTCCTCACTCGGTATCCGCCATACCGAGGCGCTGCTTGACCATCTCAAGCGCGGGCTTAAGCCTCAGGAACAGTTTCTCGGCACCGACGAGAGCGGCGAATGGATTGCCGTCGACCTTGGCGACATCCTGATCCATATCATGACACCGGAATACCGCAGCCGCTACGACCTTGA
>CAZNQJ010000308.1:0-3018 GCA_964575205.1 uncultured Campylobacterales bacterium
GTTTCGACATCCGCGTCGACGAGACCGGCATCGAGCAGCTGGCTGATCACGACGCTCATGCCGCCGGCGTCTCTGAAGCTGTTCACATCGGCCTGGCCGTTGGGGTACATTTTGCACAGCAGCGGTGTCACCTTGGAGATGGCGTCAAAATCGTCCCAGTTGAGCACGATCCCCGCCGCCTTCGCCATCGCGATCAGGTGGATGGTGTGGTTGGTCGAGCCGCCCGTCGCCATCAGCCCGACGATGGCATTAACAAAACTCCGCTCATCGATGATCTCGCCGATCGGCTTATAGCTGCCCGATATCTCCGTCATCGTCAGGACGGTTCGCGCCGCCTCTGCCGTCAATGCTTCGCGGAGCGGGGTATTGGTGTTGACGAAGGAGCTGTTGGGAAGCTGCAGCCCCATCATCTCGAGCAGCATCTGGTTGGAGTTCGCCGTACCGAAGAAGGTGCAGGTACCGCTGCTGTGGTACGAGGCCGACTCCGCTTTGAGCAGCGCCTCCTCGCTCACCTTGCCCTGGGCAAACTCCTGACGGATCCTTGCTTTTTCGGCGTTGCTGATCCCCGAAGGCATCGGGCCTGCCGGAACGAACATGCCCGGCAGATGGCCGAAGGCCAAAGCCCCTATCAGCAATCCCGGAACGATCTTGTCGCAGACCCCGAGGTAGAGCGCGCCGTCAAAGACGTTATGCGAAAGGGCGATGGCCGTACCCATCGCGATGTTGTCCCGGCTGAAGAGACTCAGCTCCATCCCCGGCTGCGACTGGGTCACGCCGTCGCACATCGCCGGCACCCCGCCTGCCACCTGCGCGGTCGCACCCGCATCGGCCAGGGTCCGTTTGATCAGCGCCGGGTAGAGCTTGTAAGGCTCATGGGCGGAGAGCATGTCGTTATAGGCGGTCACGATGGCGATGTTCGCGCTCTGCATCTGCGAAATCGATCTCTTTTCGTCCGGCTGCATCGGCGCCATGGCATGGGCAAGGTTGCTGCAGCCGAGCCGCTTGCGGTTTACCCCGTGCCCCTGAGCTGCCGCGATACGCTCTTTGTAGATCGACCGGCTCCTGTGCGAGCGCTCCTGTATCTGCTCCGTGACCTTCTCTATGATCGTATTCATCTGAAATATACCTCTACATCGGTGATGTTCTGGTGC
This sequence comes from uncultured Campylobacterales bacterium, assembly GCA_964575205.1. Taxonomy (GTDB): domain Bacteria; phylum Campylobacterota; class Campylobacteria; order Campylobacterales; family Sulfurimonadaceae; genus Sulfonitrofixus. Next base: position 1,152 of record CAZNQJ010000308.1, read on the forward strand.
AGGACCGAGCGGATCGGCATCTTGTACCTATCCTCTCCCTCCACAGCTTTCCGATAGACAGCCTGCTTCTCTCTGCCTTCGAAGTGGAGGTAGAGATGCCTGGCACTTAAGATCGCGGCCAATGTCAGACTCATGCGCACATGCGGCGCGCTTTCGGGCTCTATCGCGATACAGAGCTCTCTGTTGTCAGGGTCGAAGGCCTTTTCCAGCTTTGGGTTTTCCGGGAAAAGCGAGGCGGTGTGGGCGTCGTTTCCCATCCCGAGAATAAGGACGTCAAAAGGATAAAGCGTCTTTCTGATCGTTTCCGAACAGGCGTGCTCCGCCTCTTGCGCAGCCATCGTATCATTATACATCCCGACAAATGTGGCGCTGCTTGCACGCTCCTGAAGCAGATGCGTTTTGACGAACTTTTCGTTGCTCTCTTCATGCGAAGGGTCGACCCAGCGCTCGTCGCAGAGCCCTATAGTAACCTTTTCCCAGGCGATCTCCGTCCTGCGCAGCTTTTCAAAGAGCGGTTTCGGCGTGCTGCCGCCGGAGACGATCAATGAGGCTTTTCCCTTTTCGTCGACAGCCTCCTGAAGCTGCCCTGCGATACGCCGGCTGAGCGCCTCGGCCAGCGCATCCTGCCCTCCGAAAGCGTGGAGATGTCTACTCATCGTGCCAGCTTCTGCCGTCGCGGACGATCAGCTGTATGGCCGCGCTGGGGCCGTCTGATCCCGCACTGTAGCTCTTCATCGGCACGCTGTTTTCCGCCCAGCTCTCCAGTATGACGTCGGCCCATTTCCAGGCGGCTTCGACCTCATCAAGACGCATAAAAAGCGTCGGATTGCTGCGGATCACATCCAGCAGCAGGCGTTCGTACGCATCGGGTTTGTGCTCCGTATTGACAGGGGCGTTGAGCTCCAGCTCCACCTGCTGCAGCCGCATCTGCTCGGTCAGCCCCGGGATCTTGTTCATCAGTTTGAGGCGGATACTCTCTTTGGGCTGAAGCGTAATGACCAGTTTGTTTTCGGTGATACACCTTCCCTTGTTCGCAAAGATCGAGTGCGGCACTGTTTTGAACTGGATCACGATCTCGGAGTTGCGCTGCCGCATGCGCTTGCCGCTTCGAAGGTAAAACGGTACCCCGTTCCAGCGCCAGTTTTCGATATCGACGCGGAGTGCGGCGAAGGTCTCCGTTGTGCTTGCGGCCATCCCTTCGCCTTCAAGATAGCCCGGTACCGGTTCGCCGTTGCTCGACCCGCTTGCATATTGGGCACGCACGGTCTTCTGTTCAATATCGACCGGGTTCATCACACGAAGGGAACGCAGTACTTTCACCTTCTCGTCGCGTACACTATCGGCGTCGAGCGAACAGGGCGGCTCCATCGCCACGAGGCAGAGCAGCTGCAGCAGGTGGTTCTGGACCATGTCGCGCATGGCACCGTAATCGTCATAGTAACCCCCGCGGCCTTCTACACCGACGCTTTCGGCCACCGTGATCTGGACATGGTCGATATTGTTCGAATCCCAGAGCGGCATGAAAATACGGTTTGAAAAGCGCAGCGCCATGATGTTCTGAACCGTGTCCTTGCCCAGGTAGTGGTCGATGCGGTAGATCTGGTTCTCTTCGAAATAGTTGAGCACTTCGACATTGATCACCCGTGATGACTTGAGGTCGCGGCCGATCGGTTTTTCCAGCACGACGCGGCTTTTCGGTGTCACCAGCCCCCACCGGCTCAAAGCCTTGCAGATGGCACCGAAAAAGACGGGTGATGTGGAGAGGTAGTTTACCCTCTCGCGGTCCGGATGGTGATCAAGCAGCTCCTTGAGCCCCTGGTAACTTGCTTCATCATCAAAATCCACCGTCACCACGCGAAGCTGCTCT
>CAZNQJ010000309.1:0-3001 GCA_964575205.1 uncultured Campylobacterales bacterium
ATAACCGTACGGATCTTTTTATAGACTCTTTCGAGCTGCGGCGAAATACCGGCATGCCCGCGGATATCGACCGCCTGTGCAAGGCCCATGAAGGCGATGGCAAGCATGTTGTCCAGGTCGGGAAGGGTACGTTTGAAGTTCAGCGCCGCCGTCGTGCCCATGCTCACCTTGTCCTGGTTGAGCGACTCGGTCGGGCGGGAGAAGACCGATGCCGGCATGATGTTCATCATGACGTCGGCGCTGAGGGAGCTGAGTGTGATCTGCATCGCCTTGAAACCGTGGTGGTGCGGCTTGTCGGAGATCTTGAGGTTCTCGCCGATTCCGCGGTTGAACTTGTGGTCGACCAGCAGCGAGAACTGCTTGTCGAGCAGGTCTGCCGCATTGGCCGAACAGATCTTGAGTGTGTCCATCGCATGAGCGACGTAACCGCCGTAGAAGTTGCCGGAGGTGTAGATCTTTCTGCCTTCGCCGTCGATGATCGGGTTGTCGTTGACGGCGTTGCACTCCGTCTCGACCCATTTTTTTGAGATCTCAAGGTTGTCCCAGACGATTCCGAGGACCTGAGGCGTACAGCGGATCGAGTACTTGTCCTGGATACAGAGGGTATCCTCAGTAAAAAACTTCGCATAACGCTCGTCCTGGGCCTGAACGATCTGTGAACCTTCGAGCTTTTTCGCCAGCTGCGCCGCACAGCGGATCTGGCCTTCAAAAGGTTTGACCTCATGGACAAGCGGCTGAAGCGGGGTACCGTCGGCATGCATCACCTCGAAAAGACCGGCGATAAAGCTCTCGTAGGCGTGCAGCCAGTTCTCGAATTTCTGCATGGCGATGATGGCGATGCCGCTCATCGCCGCCGTGCCGTTCATGATGGCCAGCGCCTCTTTCGGCTCCAGTTCGTAAGGATCGATATCAAGCTCTTTGTAGACCTCGGCACTGCTTCTGATCTCGCCTCTGTAATAGACCTCGCGTTCACCGACGATCGCCGCAGCGATGTAGGAGAGCGGCGTCAGGTCCCCGCTCGCCCCGACGGAGCCCTGGGAAGGGATAACCGGGATGATGTCGTTGTTGAAAAAATAGGCCATACGCTCTAACAGATCGGCCGTGATACCGGAATACCCTTTCGATAGGCTGGTAAGACGGATCAATAAAATACGTTTGCACTCATCATGCGAAAGCATCTCGCCGACACCGCAGCCGTGAAAACGGAAGAGGTTCTTCTGCAGCTCCTTCGCCTGTTCGAAAGCCGAATAGTTGGTCCCTGCTTCGCCGTAGCCCGTTGTCACGCCGTAGATCGGTTTGCCCGTTGAGATCTCGTCGAGCAGGAACCGGTGTGAATCGGCTATCTTCTTGCGAAAACCCTCTTCGTTGCTGACTTCGACATGCTCGGTATGACAAAGCTCTCCATAATCGATATGCTGTGCATTGATTTTAATTGACATCTATTTTCCCATCAAAAACTGTTACCGCAATAACAGCCATAAATATTTTTTGTATTTTAGCACTTTAATCTCGCATATCGACTGAAGAATACCCCAAAAAAAGAGGAAGAAAATCACCTGTAAAGAGAACTTTATTCCTGACTTCCGCACGCTGTTTTTAACAACAGTCACGCACGCAGTCTGTTTGCGCGGAATTTCTCTTTGAAAAGCTCAAAAGGGCTGTCACGTTCTTCGGCTTCAGCACTGCAAAGCTCGATTTTATCCTTTTTAATGCCGCCGTCACTGTTAACACGAAGTTATAATATATATACTATTTGCTATAATTTTTTTAATATGTTAAGAAGGAATCCAATGACAGAGTGTGATGTATTTATTATCGGAGGCGGTCCGGCCGGGTCCATGGCCGCGGCGAAACTGGTTCAGGCCGGCTACAGTGTCGAGCTTGTTGAAAAAGTTAAATTTCCGCGCTTTGTCATCGGCGAGTCCCTGCTGCCGCGCTGTAATGAGCTTCTGGAAGAGGCAGGCATGCTCGATGCTGTTGAACATGCCGGTTTCCAGTTTAAAGGCGGTGTCGCTTTTCAAAATGAACAAGACGACATCAAGGTCGTCAACTTCGAGCAGAACATGGGGCAAAAACACAACAGCTCTTTCCAGGTGCGCCGAGAGACCTTCGACAAGCTGCTCCTGGACGAAGCGCAGCGGTTCGGTGCCCATGTCACGATGGAGTCGGAAGTAACGGCGTATGACGAAGCGGCGAATATCGTCACCGTCATCCATAAAGACGGCAGCGAAGAGAAGTACCATGCCAGAAAGGTGATCGATGCCTCCGGCTACGGGCGCGTTCTTCCGAGACTGCTCGATCTTGACAGCAGTTCGGCCCTCTCTCTGCGCGATGCGATCTTCTGCCGCGTTGAGAACGATCTCCGTCCCCAGGACGGCACCGACGGTTACATCTATGTCTATGTAGTCGGCAATAACGACGCCTGGATCTGGAATATTCCGCTAAGCCCTACCGTCACCTCGGTGGGCATCGTCTGCAGCGATGAATACTACCGCTCGTTCAATATGGACCAGGAAACATTCTGGGACCATATTATCCAGAACGATCCCCATGCCTCAAAACGTTATGCCGGTGCCAAACGCATCAATGACGTCGGATTTATCGGCGGTTACTCTTCAAATGTCAAAAAAATGTTCGGCGAGAACTTCGTGATGGTCGGCAACGCCACCGAATTTCTGGACCCGGTCTTCTCGTCCGGTGTCACGCTGGCGCTTGAGTCGGGTGCCAAAGCGGCCGATCTGACCATCAAAGAGCTCAAGGGCGAAGCCGTTGACTGGCAGAGTGACTATCAGGACTACATGATGATAGGCGTCGATGTCTTCAGAGAATACGTCGAGGCGTGGTATGACGGCCGCCTGCAGGCCATTCTCTTCTCCAAGACACCGGGTGCCGACAAGATCGAGCGCAAAGTGGTCTCCGTTTTAAGCGGCTATGTCTGGGACACCAAGAACATGTTCGTCAACGCGCCGACAGTGGCAGTCAACGCAACGTATAAAGCGTT
>CAZNQJ010000310.1:0-2996 GCA_964575205.1 uncultured Campylobacterales bacterium
GACATAATTCGATCTCTTCTTCTCATTGTAGCCGTCAAGATGCAGGCTCACCGCCTCATTGACAAAATAACTGATGCCGACGTTGAATGTGTCGCTGTCATACTCTTGCTGCGTGGAACTGCTCGGAGTCGGCCCGTAGCCATAATCAACACTTCCCTGCTGAAAGGGATCGGCCTCATACTCATCTTCTGTCATAGGCCCGGCATAGATGACCTCCGATCTCGATACAGAGCTGCCGAGCCTGAACTCCAGCGCCTCGACCGGCGTCAGGGAAAGATCGAAACTCCCCTGCCTCAGTAGGCTTTTGTCTTTATCGCCGGCTGCATTGATATTTCGCATGCCGTCGTTTTTCTGCATCTCTCCGGTTGCGGAGATGCTGATGTATGCATTGGAGTGGCCGAGATAGAAGGCGCCGTCGCGCGTACCGTACGGCCCTTCGACCGTACCCAGGATACCGTCATTGTTGATGTAGGTACCGCCGTAAAGTGTCAGCTCTTTGTCACTGTTGCGTTTGGTCGTAATGTTGATAACACCGGCATTGGCGCCGTCGCCGCCGGTGACGATACCGCCCGATTTGATGATCTCGATCCTGTCGATCGATGCCGGCGAGATGCTTGAGAGCAGCTGCGGTACCATGTCGATATTGTTCATTCTGCGGCCGTTGATCGTCACGACGATGTTCTGATAGCCGTCGCCGATGCCGTAACCGTGCATATCGAGTTTCTGGGTAAAAGGGTTGCCGTAGCTGGGCATGGTGATGACAGAAGTCTGGCGGTTCAAGAACTCATAGATATTCTGGACATGGGCTTTTTCAATCTCTTCTGCCGTATAGATCTCGACCGCGTCGGTCGATCTGAGTTCGTCTGTTTTGATGGCGGTGGATGAAACCGTCAGCGGTTCAATCGTGGCAGAAGTTTGTGCTGCGGCTGACTGCGCTGCTGTAAAGAGGAGCGCGAGGGAAAAGAGTGTTGTCTTCATGTAATATTTCCTGTTAGGTTTTGATAGCGTTGATGTCGGACGAGGGGCAAAACAGGCGGCGAAGTGACCGAATTGGCGTAGCGGTAGGTCTGAACGAGGCGTTTTGCCTTGGGGTTTTGTCGGATGCGGTTGCGGGTTATGCGCTTATAGAAGCAGTTGCAATGGCCCGCATGGGTCGGCAGGGCAAAAGTGGAGGAGCAGAGGCGTTCATCGAGCTCCTCGTTTTCCGACTCTTCCTGCTCCCGGTCGGTATGGATGCGATGCGATGCCTGGACGCGTACGGATGTGGCACTGAGGCGGTGCTGTACGACGGTTGCCTGAATGGCGGCAAGCGTAAAGTAGTTTTTGCCGAAACCTTTTGGTGCGCGCATCGCATCTCCTTGAATTTGTGCCCGCATTATAGCGAAACTGCCAATCGCGCGCTGCTCTTTACAGCTTTTCGGTCTCTTCTTTGAACGCTTCGGTCGCTTCGCTGAAACTCTTTTTGGTCTTGATCCAGCTGTTTTTGAGCCCCTCATTGACATTTTTCAGGTTCTGCTTCGTCTCTTGTTTGGTGCAGCCAGCAAAAAGAAACAGCGTCGCCGAGAGGGCAATAAGAAGTAGGTGTCTCATACTAAACCTTGTGCTTTTGGTAAGGCGCAGTATAACAAAACAGCACTAAAGAGAGCGCTACGCTATAATGGCGCTGACGGAATTTTTTCATTTTGTCTTCTCCTCAAACCCAACCAACCGCTCCAAGGATGCGTATGAAACTCTCCCATTTACGTCAGATCGTCAGCTATATGCAGGATCTCAAACATATCAACGCCATCCACCGCATCAGCGACAGCGTCATCAAAATCGTCTTTGACCGCGACAACATCTTCTACTTCAACATGCAGAAGGGCGATGCCTATATCGCAAAATGCGCGAACGAGGTCCGCCGCTCCAAAGTCTACGGCGCCCCGTTTGACGTCATCCTCTCCAAGCGGTTCAACCGCGCACAGGTCGAGAGCATCGAGCTCTACAACGAGGACAAGATCATCCGTATCAAAGCATCGATCAGCGGGGCGTACAAGGCGCAGAGCACGGTTCTGCAGCTGGAGTTTACGGGCAAGACCACCAACGCCATTATTCTGGACGAGGAGGAGATCATCCAGGAGGCCCTGCGCCATGTCGACGCCTACAGCTCGTACCGCATCATCAAGGTCGGGCAGGAGCTTGTGCCGCCGCCGAAGATCCCTTTCGTCGCCAAAGCGTATCCGCTCGAAGATGTAGAGACCTTTTTATATGCGATCTGCGAGGAGGAGCAGACACGGCGCCTGAGGAGCCTTAAAAAGCAGAAGTGTGCCTTTATCGAGAAAAAGATCGAGAAACTGGCGCGTCTGCGCCGCGGACTCGACGATGAGCCACTGCTTAATGAAGAGGTCGAGAAGCTGCAGCACTACGGCAACCTGGTGCTGAGCAACCTGCATCATATCAAGCCGTACCAGAAGGTCTTGCTTTTGAGGGATTATGACGGCAGCAGGGTCGAAATCGAGGTGGACGAGACGGTTTCGAGCCCTTCAGACTATTCGAAGTACTTCTTCAAAAAGGCGAAAAAGGCCAAACAGAAGGTCAAAAACCTCCATATTGAGAGAGAGAGCCTTGAAGGCAAGATCGAACATCTGAAACACTTCCTCGATGCAGTCGAGAGCGCCGGCGACGTGGCCGCGATAGAGCTGCTTTTCCCGCCGCGCCAGCAGATGAAGAAAGAGAAGCCGAACGAGGCCTACGAGATCTTCTGGATAGAGGGGTACAAGGTGATGCTCGGCAAAAACGAAAAGGGCAATATCGCCCTGTTGAAAGATGCCCGTGCACGGGATATCTGGCTGCATCTGCAGGGGCGCCCTTCGGCACACGTCATCATCACCACGGACAAACAGCGGGTGCCGATGAACGTCATCGAGTCGGCGGCAAAGCTCTGCGTCGATTTTTCGGTCTACGGGGCCGGGAAGTATCTGGTTGACTACACGCCGAGGCGTGATGTGAACATCCAG
>CAZNQJ010000311.1:0-2993 GCA_964575205.1 uncultured Campylobacterales bacterium
GGAGCCGCTGGAAAAACTATTTTGGCAGCATGATGGGTTTTGGCGTTATCTTTCTGGGTTTGGCCGGCATGAAAGAGAGTTTCTCCGCCTTTTCTGAATACTTTGACATCACCGCCTACAGCCCGGACAGCATCTATTGGTTCGCGCTGATCGGGTTCGGTATCACGGCGGTCATACAGTCGAGCGCCGCTGCGATCGCGATCATTCAGAGTGCTCTGTTCGCGCAGTTAATAGGCTTCGAAACAGCAGCCGCATTTGTCGTGGGGGCCAATGTAGGGACAACCGTCACGGTGATCCTGGGATCGTTCGGCGGCATACCCGACAAAAAACGCACCGCGCTGGCCCATCTCTTTTTCAACCTCTCAACCGGTGGTGTCGCACTGGCCGCATTGGGCCCCCTTGTCTGGTTCACGCTGCATATCATGCCTTCGGCTGATGCCGTTATTCAGATCGCGCTTTTCCATACGATATTCAATGTTATCGGCGTCGCGCTCTGGTTTCCGTTTATTATCATCTTCACGCAATGGCTGAAGCACTTTTTTAAAAAAGAGCCCCGACACGTTACCAAATATATTCACAACGTGCCGGTTGACATTCCCGATGTCGCCCTTGATGCCCTGCAGAAAGAGGTCATACGGCTTGGAAAAAAAGTGGAGGAGTTCGCACTTCTCTCTATCAACATTCCCCCGCCCAAAGCGCTGGAAGAGAATGCCTCGGTGAAGAGTCTGCTCGATCTCTACCAGGACAACATGGAACTTTCCTACAGCAGGCTTTATGAACCGATTCGCCAGCTTGAGGGTGAGATATTTCGCTACATCACGCAGCTTTCGCTCAAAAACACCAGCGCCGGTTTTGAAGAGAACATCAACACCCTGGCGCAGAAGACCACCTACCTCGCTACCGCCGCAAAAGCGATCAAAGATATGCTCTACGACATCGACCGTCTCTATAACGCCCAAAGCAGTGAAGAGCTGGAGTTTTTGCGCAACCTCCGCTATCAGATCCTCAACAGCGTGCTGGCATTTGAAAAGAGCTGCAACGGCGAAGACAATGCCATGGAAGAGATGGAAAATGTTTACAAACAGATCGCCGATTCGCATAAAAACAACATGAAGCTGATCACCGATATTGCCAACAACCGTGCCATCGCTTCGGAGGTGACCACCATTGCCGTCAACGACCTCCATCTGAGCAAGAGCTTCACCAAATCGTTGCGCAATGTGCTGCACCTCCAGACCAAAATCACGCTGCCCAATGAAGAGGAGAAGGCTGTGCCAGTTCCCGATCAGAATGCGTAACCGAACTGCTTGATGACAGCTAATGCCTGTAAAGTATAGTAGGCAGAAAGCTGTAAACGCACACGGCAAGGAGGCCGTCATCTCTTCAAAGCAGTGAAAACCGTTTAGACATCAAGATGAGCGGGAAATCGAATTCCGCGCAAACGGATGTCGCAAGCACCCAAGAAGTAAACAAACAGCTCTGTCAAAATTAATAACACTGCCTATTAAACATACAATTTTTTGCACCGCAACGCTTCTGTTTTTGATATTATTTTCCATATACGTATTCCAAATAAAAGAGATCTACCCCGCGTAGAGACAAGGAAATCTGTTTATGAAAGATAATGTTTTTGTGATTCGGTCTTTGGATAATGGTTGGGATTGGCCCGATATTGACAGTGAAAGCGACATCGAACTTTACTGTCTCGAAGAGCTGGAGGTCCCTCAAGAGCTGATAGCCGGCGTCGCCTGTTTTGACCACGCCTTCCAGCTAACGCTCAAACGCGAACGAAACTACCGCAGCGACGACTGGTACGTCAACCTACAGCGCAGCGCATAAAGATTTTTAAAGAGTCATATTTCAGGGCGCTGTGCCTGTTGTGTTAAAGAGTATCAATCATTACTCGACTAAAATACGATCCGTTCCAGACTCTCTTCTTTCATGTTGTTCTCCAGACTCCAAAAAGTAGCCTTCGAGCTTGAAAGCGTAAAAAGTATGAAGTCTGGATCATTCACTGAAAACCCTTTGAGATAATCTCTGGTCTCTATGAGGTGCTGTTTTATCTTCTTGTCATCCAATATTTCAAGAGTCGTGTTTATCCTCAACATCTTTGAAAAGTCTGACGCCAGGTAACATAGCTCGCTCTTTTGGTTTTGCAGTATCTCTGCGCCCACACTTTTGTGTGATGACGTCGTAAAGTAAAATTGATCATCGATGATATTGGTTAAAAAAGCGCGTACATGAGGCTCATTATCTCTACTGGTGGCAATGGTGCAAACCGGGTTTTGGGTTACAAATTCCAAAACATCTTTATGGTCCATAGTTGTTCCTTATTTTTTCACTATAGTAATGAAAACGGGGAATCAAAACTATCACTCACGTGTGAAAAACTGTAAGATTTGGCTTATTTCGATCTTTGCGTAAACTCTTTCGGCGTTTCGTTAAATGCCTCTCTGAAAGACTTTGTAAAGTATGAACTGGAGTTAAAACCGCACTGCTGTGCGACCTGTGTCACAGAGAGTCTGTTTGACAGCAGCATCTTCTTTGCATTTTGCAGTCGTATGACTTTCAAGTATTCCATGGGGGTTACTTTCATATTCTCAATAAAAACTTTTGTAAAATGGCTTCTCGACAGCTTGGAGAGTGTTGCCAGATCATCCAGCGTTATATTTTGCTCATAGTTGATGTTTATGTGTTTTACGGCCTCGTTAATTGCCTGATTGTCTGATAGATGTACCGGATGTGCGTCGTACTCTATGACTGTTCGTATGATCTCATGTGTGACAAGTGAGGACAAACTGTCCAAGACAATCTCCTTGGATGCATGTCTGTTTTGAGACTCGTACACAAACTCTTTTATTAACATAGTCAACTTTGTGCTTTTCATCTCTACTATAACTCCGTTAAAGTGCATGGTCTCTTCAATGTATGCGTTCAAGTTCTGCTCAAAGAACTCTTTTTGAATAAATATAGCGCAATACTTCGGAGGCAGA
>CAZNQJ010000312.1:0-2989 GCA_964575205.1 uncultured Campylobacterales bacterium
TAATACGATGATCATTGGAACACGCCCTTTTTCAGCAGACCTGATGCGTTTATTGAGACTTTCGTTTTTCGAGAAGATCTCGCTGTCCGCCCCGATATCGATCAGTTTATCTGCTAACTCCTTGGCATATGCGTTATGAGGCTCGGCGATAGGAACGATGGCAACCTGCGTCGGTGCAACGAACATCGGGAACTCACCCGCATAATGTTCTGTCAATATACCAATAAATCGTTCAAAGGAACCTAAAATGGCTCTGTGAATCATAACAGGTTGAATTTTGTTGTTCTCATCACCGCTATATTCCAATTCAAAACGCGCCGGAAGGTTAAAGTCAAGCTGAACCGTTCCGCACTGCCACTCCCGGCCGATCGCATCCGTGATCTTGATGTCGATCTTCGGTCCGTAAAACGCGCCGCCCCCCTCATCGATCTCATACGGCAGATTATTTTTATCCATCGCCATTTTGAGCGCATTGGTTGAGATTTCCCACACTGCGTCGTCGCCCACTGCCTTTTCCGGCTTGGTCGAGATCATCATCTTGTAATCAAAATTGAATGTCGACATGATCTTGTCAACAAAGTCGACGACCTCTATGATCTGCTCTTCGATCTGATCAGCCGTACAGAAGATGTGGGCATCATCCTGTGTAAACTCGCGTACACGGAAAAGCCCGTGCAGCGCGCCCGTCATCTCATGGCGGTGAACAACCCCGTACTCAAAATATTTGAGCGGCAGATCGCGGTAGGAGTGCGGCTCGTCTTCGTAGGCTTTGATGTGGCCGACACAGTTCATCGGCTTGACACCGAACTCCACATCGTCGATCTGCGTGAAGTACATGTTTTCGCCGTAGTTCTGGTAGTGCCCCGATGTCATCCAGAGATCGGAACGCAGCATCTCAGGACCGCGGACCGGCTCATAACCGCGTTTACGGTGCGCCTTGAAAAGCAGTGCTTCCAGACGCGCACGGATACGTCCGCCGGCAGGCAGCCAGATCGGGAAACCGGCTCCAACCTCCTCTCTGAAGGTGAAAAGTTTCATCTGGGCACCGATCTTGCGGTGGTCCCGTTTTTCCGCTTCAGCGACCATATCAAGGTGCGCTTTCAGGCTCTCTTTGTCCGCAAAAGCGATCCCGTAGATACGCGTCAGCATCTCGTTCTTAGAGTCGCCCCCCAGGTATGCCCCCGAGATCTTTGTCAGTTTGAAAAACCTGATCTGACCGATATCCGGCAGGTGCGGCCCCCGGCAGAGATCTTCAAACGCGCCTTGTTTATAGATGGAAACACGATCGCCTGGAATGCGTTTCATTACTTCCAGTTTGAGGTGATCGTCGGCAAACTTCGCTTTTGCCTCGTCCATCGTGATCTCATAACGCTCGATCGGGTACTTTTTCTTGGCAAACGAAAGCATCGTCTTTTCGATCTGTTTCAGATCAGCTTCACCGATCTCTTCACCTACTTTAAAATCATAATAGAAGCCCTCCTTGACAACAGGACCGACATAAAACTCGGCATCCGGATAGAGTGACTTGATCGCCTGGGCCATCAGGTGTGCCGTTGAATGGCGAAGAACCGCTAAAGATTCAGGTGAGTTGTCGAGTTCGATCTCTTCCCCGCTGATGCCGTTTGCCGCAGCCGTTTGAAGATCGATGATCTCGTTATTGTGTTTAATCGCAATCGCGCTCATACTTTTTCATCCTCTATCAAAGTGCCCACCACAACAATAGGCAGAACATCTTGAAGATATTTTATTTGCGTGATTTTAGCTAAAAGTCGCCTTGTTTAGATTGAAAGATGATTTTGCAGCCACTTTTTACCGGTTTAGTCTCAGATTTATCGTTAAGATGCCATCTTCTTATTATTATATTTTTCTATAGTCAAGCTACCCTTTTTAATATTTGTACGTTAGAATAGAGACAATATCAATTAAGGTTGCCCAATTATGGATACAAAAGATCTAGACAAACTGCTTAAAAAAAGCAATAATGCCGAGATGCTGACGCGCCGCGACGCGCTGAAGCTGATGGGCATCTCGCCTATCGCAGCCGGTCTCCTCGCTTCAACTTCATCCAGTGTTATTACCAAAGCCGAAGCCTCCGATGCAGAAGGCAAGATCGTTATCGTCGGCGGTGGAGCCGGCGGTATTATGGCTCTTGCGCGACTGCACTCCGACCTGAACAATCCGGACATCACCATCATCGCACCCAATGAACTGCATATCTATCAACCCGGCCAGATCTTTGAAGCAGCAGGCCTTTACACCCATGATGACCTGATCAAGCCAAACAGCGATTTCATCCCCGATGACGTGAAGTGGATCAAAGACGAGGTCGCATCCTTCGATCCGGACAATAACAGCCTTATGACCCGAAGCGGCGAAAAGATCAGCTACGACTACCTCATCGTTGCTACCGGGATCGTCTACCATTACGACTGGATCACAGGCCTAAAGGAAGAAGATATCGGCACCAACGGCATCTCCAGTGTCTACCTTAACGACATGGAAAAGGGGACCACACAAGGGGGATCTATCACCTGGGAGTGGTTCAACGCACTCAGAGATGCCGCCGCATCCGGCAAAAAACCGCGCGCCATCTATACCCAGCCGAACACCCCGATCAAATGCGGCGGCGCCCCGCAGAAGATCCTCTACCTCTCAGCCGATTATCTGAAAAAAGAGGAGCTTTCAGCCGACTACATCTTTGCAACCAATAGCGGAAAACTTTTTGGTCTCGATCCTATCGCTGATTCGCTCGGCGAAGTGCAGAAGCGTTATGACACTATCACCAACAAGTTCAAGCATAACCTTGTTTCGATCGACGTCCCTAACAAGATCGCCACTTTTGAACACACCTATGAGGTCCGGGGTGCCTATGACGAGGAGTATAAAGAGTATGATATGATCACAAAAAAAGAGATGGTGGAGATGGAATATGACTTTATCCATGTCGTACCGCCGATGGGACCGCCGAAAGCCGTCGCCGAATCAAAAC
>CAZNQJ010000313.1:0-2982 GCA_964575205.1 uncultured Campylobacterales bacterium
TCCTTCTGTTGCGCATCGCGGTGAAAAATGATCTGACATACCGTTTGAGCTTGGCGATGAAATTGTCTGAAGCCCCGAGGATAATGGAACGCTCTTCATCAATGAAAAACTTTATATTTCGTTTGCTGAGTGCGTAAGTGATACTTATGAGCTCAGTAAAAATATGATCATTCGAGGCGTTCGTATCGAGCCTGAACAGACCTGCTGTTTTGTCATATTCATAATATATCAGATCCATCGGTTCCAATAATTTTTCAAGATTATGCATTCGAGCAGCTTTCCTTATATGAGCGGATATAACGTTTATTACAGGCTGGATAGGCATTATTATAGCACTAAGAAATTGCATTTTTAACACAAACGAGGAGAAAAAACAGCAGACCGAAACATTCCAGGGCCTCCGGATATGTGCTAAAGCATTATCAGATGGTCGGGAAGTTCGTCCGTCTCCTCCGGGTCGTAGGGGAAGTGGGGGGTCAGCAGCTTGCCGCTGCGCTCAATCGTCTCGAGGTAACCCCGGGCGGTCTCGCCCGTCCTGACCAGGCTGATGAAGTTCTGCACGATGGCCTCCCATTCGCTGTCGGAGATCTTTTTGGCGACCTCGATGTCGGTCAGGATCTCGACATAGCGTTCCGCTTCACTGACAAAAAGCATGACGGCTGAGCGCTTTTTGGTGGTGTGCAGCTGCAGGGTCATGAAGTGTTTCCGGGCAGCTGCAGCAGCGCGTTTGTGTTTGACATAAGAGGGGATCATCGCCATTGAAAGGCGTTCGAAACGTCCGGCCAACATCAGCAGCAGGAAAACGAGAAGCTGCAGACCGTAGAGCTGCATCAGTGGCAGCGCAAGCCCCAGTGCCATCGTGACAGCCGGCACGAAAAGCGCACCGAGTGCGGCCCACAGTATAGGGATAAAGAGGTAGTCGTCACTTTTACGAGAGATAACGGTGACGATCTCTGCGCTGCTTTGCCCCTCAACCGCTTTGATAGCTTCGCTAATCGCTTGTCTGTCCTGTTCGCTAATTATATGTTTCATTACCAACTCCCTGATGCGCCGCCGCCGCCGAAACTGCCGCCCCCGCCGCCGAAGCTGCTCCCCCCGCCGCTGCTGCTGCTCCATGAACTGCCGGAACTTCCGCCGCTGCTATAGCCGCTGCTGAGACCTCTGACCGTAGTCATAACAAAGACGAAAATGGCGGTGAACAGGGCAACGATGAACTCATTGGTCAGGACCCAGGTTATGATCCCTGCGACAACGGCCGTGATCGAGCCGAAAATAAGCCTGAGTCTCGATGAAAACCTGTCAAAAAACTGGGCGAGCATTCCGACGAAGAAAAGTGAAAACATAAAGAATCCTGCGAAGTTCGATGACATTCCGTCCTTTTTAGGCTGATGTTTTTTCGGGATGTAGTTTCCGCTCAGTGCCGAGAGGATCGCCTTGGTTCCGTTTAGGATACCGGCGGGATAGTTCCCCTCTTTGAACCGGGGGAGGATCACCTCCTGGATGATGTCGTGGGAGAGCTTGTCGGTCAGCTCGCCTTCAAGACCGTAGCCGACTTCGATGCGCACTTTGCGCTCGGTTGGGGCGACGATAAGCAGCACGCCGTTGTCCTGACCTTTCTGCCCGATCCCCCAATGCCTTCCGAGCTGGTAGCCGTAGTCGGCGATATCGTAGCCCTGGAGCTCTTTGAGTGTCACGACGACGATCTGGTCCGTCGTACCGGTCTCATGCTGTGCGAGGATAGTGGTCAACACTTTTTTTTCTGCAGGAGAGAGAAGAGCGGCATTGTCGACGACCCTGCCGGTAAGTGCGGGAAAAGAGGGCGCTGCCACTGCTTGTGCAGCGAAGAGAAGAAAGAAGAGGGCAAACCCGTGAAGGAGTGAACGCATGGACTAAAATGCCACCGCAGGGACTTCCTGCTCGGCAGGTGAGGCACTGAAACTCTCTTTGGGTTTGGCGTCGGGGTAGAAGATCGCCGCGACCCAGCGGCCCGGAACAGTGCGGAGCTCGACGTTATACTTCTGAACCGTCGCGATGTAGTCCTTTCGGGCCACCGCGATGCGGTTTTCGGTCCCTTCAAGCTGCGACTGGAGGGCCTGGAAATTTTTGTCGGCCTTGAGCTCCGGATAGCGCTCGACGACGACCATAAGCCGTGACAGCGCCGAGCTGAGTGCGTTCTGGTTTGCTTCGAACTGCTTCATGGCGTTTGGGTTGCTCAGCATCTCGGGCGACACCTGAATCTGCCCCACCTTCGCCCTCGCTTCGACAACGTCGGTCAGGACCTCTTTTTCATGGGAGGCATACCCTTTGACCGTTGCGACCAGGTTCGGAACAAGGTCGGCGCGGCGTTTGTACTGGTTTTGTACCTGCGCCCACGAAGCGTTCACTCCTTCATCAAGTTTGGGGACGTTGTTGATGTGGGTCATGACGACCACGGCAAAAAGTAGTGCAATAGCGGCGATCGCAATAAGCAGGATCTTCTTCATTCGGTTTTATCCTTAGTGTATTCTGCATTATTGTAACAAAAAACAACTCTATGCGTGCAATAGACAGCGGAAGTATTATACATCAGGGAGAATGTGAAGGCTGAACCTACTCTTTCTCTTTCGTCTCATCTTCTTCTATAAACCGGTTTTGACTGTTTGTGTTTTTAGCAGCCATGATAAACCAGGCAAAGATGCTGATAACGCTGATGAAGGCGACGATCTCGAAGCCGATCATTCAACACGCTCCCAGAAGGTTCCCTGCGCAGTGTCCATAAGGCTGACACCGTAGGCCATGATCTCGTCGCGAAGGGCGTCTGACCTTGCAAAATCCTTCGCTTTTTTGGCTTCGGTGCGCTCTTCGACGAGGGTGTCGATCTTTGCCTTGGTCGCTTCATCGAGGCCGAACTGGAAGTATTCGAAGGGGTTTTTCGTGCCGAAACCGAGCACCTTTTCGATGAAGGCAAGATCGGAGAGCGTTTGGCGCTTGATCAGCTTCTCT
>CAZNQJ010000314.1:0-2976 GCA_964575205.1 uncultured Campylobacterales bacterium
CGAGAAAGGTCCTGAGCTGACCAACTATTTTGCCATGGCCAAATATGTACTTGACCGTTTTTCGCCCAAGATGCTCTTTATCACCGAAGGGATTACGGACGCACTTGACCACTCAAGCCCGGAGGCCTTGCTTGGCGGCAAGCTCGGCATCGATGCAACGCTGAAGTTTGATCCGCAAACGCCTGCGCTGCTTGACGACGAAAAACTTTTGGCCCTGGTCAAAGAGCGTATTCCCGAAGCCGAAGATCTCCGTCAATACATGCTGATGACGCCCAACCCGATCACTGTGATCACGATCAACAAGACAAGAAGGGTAGATGAGTGCTTCAAACTCCTTGACGACCTTAGCGAGCATCTTCGCATCGTCGTCTTTGTTGATAGTAAAAACAACAACATAGATAACGCCTACATGCTGACCTGGCGTATCGTCAACAACCTGGATGCGCAGCGTGATATTCGCATTGCAGGCACAACGGTTTATGTCGACGGTACCAACAAGAACGCGCTGGATGGTTTTGAACGCCGCTGGCCCGATGATGTCACCTGTACTTCGGACGTTGTCGCCTCACTTAAATCAAAAGGGGTGTGGGATCTGGATGCGAAACTTGAACGGTATTATCAGTTGTAAACACGATTGAAATTATTAGTATTGCTAATATTATAATTTCTGATGCAACATCTGTAACACCATCCCTGTCACTTCCAGGCTGCCACCTGTTTATAGAGTCTGTTAAGGCTGTTATTATTTTTAATAATGTAATATTAATCCAATATTAAAATAAGAGGTTGCTTGTATATGAAAAAAATTGTAATGTCTGTACTAGCGTTAACTGTACTGGGACTTGGATCTGCAAATGCTGCCGTTTATAAAGGGCAAAAAGTGTATATTCAAAAATGCAAAAAATGCCACGGCGGCGGACTTGAAGTCGCAGCTTCCAAAAAAAGGAGCGGCTGGAAAAAGCTGATGAAAAACAAGGGTGAAGAGTTGGCGAAACTGCACCTGAACAATGAAAAAGCAAAAGAGTCATGGGACTATTTTGAAAGTTCTTCATATGAAAAAAAATCCAAGCACCTGAAAGACTTCTTGATGGAGTACGCAAAAGACAGCGGCAACGTTCCGGCTTGTAACTGAGTTCTTCTATACATAGGCACATTTACGGTGCCTTTACCTTCTCTTATATTTATTTTTTTATGGCATCTATACTAGCTATCTCTCCCTCCAGTAAAACCGCTTTTTTTTGAATGAAGTGATTGCCTATATGCCATCGCGGTTTTATCCTCTGTAAAATTAAGGTAAAATGTCAAAATTATTACTCCACGGCAGTTCAGGACAGCTCTATATCGTTCTGAGTTGCGAGTGGTATCAATGGAGCCGTTTATGGATAAAATGTGGTCAGGTCGTTTCAGTGAAGCCTCTTCTTCACTTTTAGATGAATTCAATGCATCGATCATGTATGATCGACGTCTATACCGTGAAGATATTGAAGGTTCACTTGCCCATGCAGCGATGCTGCAGGTGCAGGGGATCTTGAGCGCTGATGAACTGGCATCGATCCAAAAAGGGATGGCGCAGGTCTTGAGAGAGATCGAGTCGGGTGAATTCGAATGGAAGATATCGGATGAAGATCTGCATATGGCGATCGAGAAGCGCCTGACGGCTATTATCGGCGAAGCCGGCGGCAAACTGCATACGGCGCGTTCACGCAATGATCAGGTTGCCGTTGACTTTCGCCGCTATGTCCTGCGCAAAGACCGTGAGATCGTGCAGCATCTGAAATCGCTTTTGGAAACGGTCGTTGATATCGCCGAAAAGCATACGTCGACACTGCTTCCGGGGATGACTCACCTGCAGCATGCCCAGCCGATCAACTTCGGTTTTCACATGTTGGCTTATGCCTCAATGTTCAAACGTGACATTGAACGTTTTGAAGAGAGCTTTCGCCGCAACAATGTCTCGCCTCTGGGGTGTGCCGCTCTTGCCGGTACACCGCACAACATCGACCGTGAGTTGACGGCCTCTCTGTTGGGGTTCGACAGCGTGAGTGTGAACTGTCTGGACACGGTAAGCGACCGCGATTTTGCGCTGGAGATCCTGTTTAACATCTCCACGATGATGATGCATATTTCGCGTTTGAGCGAAGAGATCATTCTCTGGTCAAGTTATGAGTTCGGTTTCGTCGAGCTCTCGGATGCCTACTCGACCGGTTCATCCATCATGCCGCAAAAGAAAAATCCGGATGTACCGGAGCTGCTTCGCGGTAAAACGGGACGTGTCTACGGAAACCTGATCTCGCTTCTGACTGTGATGAAAGGGCTTCCTCTCGCCTACAACAAAGACACGCAGGAAGATAAAGAGGGCGTTTTTGACAGCATCGATACGGCCGAGATCTCCCTCGTGATTTTGCGCGAAGCGCTGAAGACGATGACAATCAAGCCGCACAATATGAAGAGCGCCTGTAAAAAAGGGCATCTCTCGGCAACGGATCTGGCCGACTACCTGGTTGAAAAGTGCAATATCCCTTTCAGAACGGCGCACTTTATCACCGGCAAGGCCGTTGCGCGCGGTGAAGAGCTTGGCATTGATATCAGCGAACTGCCGTATAAAGAGCTGCAAAAGATCGATGAGCGTATCAAGGAAGATGTGATGCCGCTTTTGGCACTGGACCATTCGATGAATGCCCGCAGATCACAGGGGGCAACGTCAACGGTACGCACCGATGAACAGGTCGCCTATTTTAAAAATTATATTGATGGATTGTCTGTATGAAAGTATCTGTAGCCCATAAAGAGGGGATGAAGTTCGAAGCCACTACGGCAAAAAGCAGTTTTATCATCGACTGCCCGACGATCAGCCCGATCGAATACTTTCTGAGCGGTATCATTGCCTGCACCGCGACCGATGTCTATATGCTGCCGCAGAACCAGGATAAGACGGTGACCGACCTGGTTGTCGAAGGCGATGTCGTGCGCAACGAG
>CAZNQJ010000315.1:0-2970 GCA_964575205.1 uncultured Campylobacterales bacterium
CGCCTCCTTGTTGGGGTTCACCGAGGTGTGCTCCACCACCACCTTGAGGCCTGCCCCCGCCGGCGGCGGGGGCGCCTGCACCACCTGGGAGACGAAGGTGCCGGGGTCGAGGTGGAAGTTGATGTAGGGGCCGACGGCGTCGGCGCGGTCGACGCCGGGGGGTAGTTCGAGTGCATCGATCAGGTCCTGAGCGATCGCGGCCGGGTTCCGGCGCAGGGCGCGCGCGAGCGTGAAAGCGACGGCGGTACCGTAGTTGCCGGGCTTGTCGGCGGGCACTTCCTGGATGGAGACCTCGTCGGCTTCCGCCCCGAGGCGCGCAAGGGCGGCCCGGACGGCCTCTCGTAGGGCGTGGGTGACGTCGGCCATGGCGCGCTCACGCTACCACAAGGCCCTGTCCGCGCTTTCCCGGCGGGTAGCGCCCTCGGCCGGGAGTGCCTGGGCGGCGCCGGGACGGGCGGCATATACTGTTGGGACTGGCGCGACGCCCCTGCCTCGAGGGCGCCGCCGGGAGCGTGCGGTGGCATGCGGCGAAGAACCGGAGATGGTAAGCCACCTTCCAGCTGAGTCGCGCAACTGCAGTAAACTTGATAAGTGTTGACTCAGGTTTCACCGCTCCTTCCGTGCGCGGACCGCAGGCCCGCACACCGCCCAGTTGACCCTCGTTCCCAGCGCCCCGCGCCACGCGCGGTCTAGGAGAGACCATGGCAGAGACTCCCACCCCCACCGACTTCAGCGCTCCGATCCCGGTGTGCCCGGTGCGCGGCAGCGTGCTCTACCCGACCATGGTCATGCCGATCGACGCGGGCCGTGGCATCTCCATCCGGGCGATCAACGCTGCGCTCGACCGCGACCGCACCATCATCATCGTCAGCCAGCGCGACCGCGACGTCGAAGAACCCAAACCCGAAGACCTGTACGAGGTCGGTACTGCCTGCAACATCATGCGCATGAAGAAGAACCCCGACGGCAGCATCCAGATGCTGGTGCGGGCCTTCGCGCGCGTGGCCATCGACAGCTTCCACCCGTCCACCGGCCTGATCGAGGCCGACGTCAGCCCCATCGAGGTCCCCGAAGGCGACAGCGTCATGGTGCAGGCGACCTTCCGCGAGCTCAAGGAGAAGTTCGCGGACCTCGTCGAGAACGGCAGCCGCCAGGTGCAGCACGAGGTCGCCCAGTTCGTCATGAACCTCGAGGACGCCGGGCAGTTCGCCGACTACGTGGCCTACCATCTGGACTTCAAGCTGGCCGACAAGCAGGCGGTGCTCGAGGCGGCCAGCGTCGAGGAGCGCCTCCGGCGCGTGCTGCTGCTCATCGACACCGAGCTGGAGCTGCAGGAGACGCAGCGCCGGCTGCAGCGCGAGGTCAAGGAGGAGATCGACCGCAACCAGCGCGAGTTCTTCCTGCGCGAGCAGATCAAGGCGCTCCAGAAGGAGCTGTCGGGCAACGACGAGGACGAGGACGAGGTGGAGTCGTTCCGCGAGAAGCTCGAGGCCCTCGACCTGCCCGAGGTGGTCATGAAGGAGGCGCAGCGCGAGCTGAACCGCCTCTCGCGCATGCACCCCGACTCCGCCGAGGCGTCGGTCATCCGCACCTACCTCACCACCATCACCGAGCTGCCCTGGAACATCCGCAGCGAGGACCGGCTCGACATCGGCAAGGCCGCCAGGATCCTGGAAGAGGACCACTACGGCCTCGAGAAGGTCAAGGACCGCGTGCTCGAGTACCTCGCCGTGCGCAAGCTCAAGGGGGAGCGGGCGCAGAAGGGCGAGCTCGACGCCTTCGAGGTCAACAAGGGGCCCATCCTGCTGTTCGTCGGCCCTCCCGGCGTCGGCAAGACCAGCATCGCCAAGTCGATCGGCAAGGCGCTCGGCCGCGAGTACGTGCGCATCTCGCTGGGCGGCGCGCGCGACGAGTCGGACATCCGCGGACACCGGCGCACCTACATCGGCTCGATGCCCGGCCGCATCATTCAGGGCATCCGCCAGGCCGGCACCAAGAACCCGGTGTTCCTGCTCGACGAGGTCGACAAGCTGGGCGCCTCCTACCAGGGCGACCCCTCCTCGGCGCTGCTCGAGGTGCTCGACCCGGCGCAGAACAACAACTTCGTCGACCACTACCTGGGCGTTCCGTTCGACCTCTCCGAGGTGCTGTTCGTCGCCACGGCCAACTACGCGCAGCAGATCCCGGAGGCGCTGGCCGACCGCATGGAGTTGATCGAGTTCTCCAGCTACATCGAGCAGGAGAAGATGGAGATCGCCAAGCGCTACCTGCTGCCGCGCCAGGTCGCCGAGAACGGCCTCAAGGCCAATCAATTGAGCATGTCCGATGGCGCCCTGTCGAGCGTCGTCACCTCCTACACGCGAGAGGCCGGCGTGCGCAACCTGGAGCGCATCATCGGCACGCTCTGCCGCAAGGCCGCCCGGCGTATCGCCGAGGGCGACGCCAAACGGGTGCGTATCACCGAACGCAGCCTGGAGGGCTACCTGGGCGCGCACCGCTTCACCCCGGAATCGGAAGCCGAGGACAACCTCGTCGGCGTCGCGACCGGCATGTACTACACGCCGGTGGGCGGCGACATCCTGTTCGTGGAGACCTCGATCACACCCGGCAAGGGCGGGCTGGTGCTCACCGGGCAGCTCGGCGACGTGATGAAGGAGTCCGCGCGGGCGGCGTTGACCTACGCCAAGTCCAACGCCGAGCGTTTCGGCATCGCCCGCGAAACGCTGGACAACAGCGATATCCACATCCACGTGCCGGCGGGCTCGACCCCCAAGGAGGGTCCCAGCGCGGGCGTGGCGCTCGCCACTTCCTTGATCAGCGCGCTCACGGCGACGCCGGTGCGCAAGGACGTGGCCATGACCGGCGAGATCACGCTGCGCGGGCGCGTACTGCCGATCGGCGGCCTCAAGGAGAAGATCCTGGGTGCCAAGCGCGCGGGCATCAAGCACATCCTCTTCCCCGAGAAGAACA
>CAZNQJ010000316.1:0-2969 GCA_964575205.1 uncultured Campylobacterales bacterium
CGCCTTGATTGTGAACTTCTCTCTATCGCTGAGGCGGACTAGGGTTTTTAGAGATGCCCTAAATAACAGGGACGAAAACGGCTATAATAAAGGTATGGAAAACATCTATCTGCTGATTATCTTCTACATCGCGCTGGAACTCTTTGAGGTCCAGTGGCAAAAAGGCGAGAACCTGCTTGTCATGTTAGGCAAGATGTACCGCTTCTACAACAAGAACATCATCCTCTTTTTCCTGATGCATCCGACCTTCTATTTCGGTATCGCTCTGGCTATGATCACCGATTTCGCCTTCAGCGCTGTTGCCCTGATCTTTATCAAAACGGTCGACATCGCCACCAAAGTATTGCTGATCCAGCAGGTCTTTGAAAAGCAGGAGCTCACGCCTGAGATGTCCGAGATGCTTGTCGCCCCGCTTCATCCGCTGATGCCCTACCTCTCTGTTGCCGTCTATACGCCCCTGGTCTATTTTGCTTTTCCTGCAGGCATGACGTTTTAACCTTAGAAGCCGTTTGGCTTAACAAAACATCATAAACTCTATAACTAAATTGCCGCTCTCCTCTTTTCTGCTATAATTCCACAGAAATAATCAGATTGGAGAACATCTATGAATGTCATGAAAATCAGAGCGGTCTGCCGCCCTATCCGCATCACACTTGGTCTTGGACTTATTGCAACCGGTTTTGTCACAGGCAATGCCTGGTTCTACCTCGGTGTAGTACCGTTAACTGCAGGGCTTGTTAACTTCTGTCCGCTTTGCATCATCACTAAAAAGTGTGACATCTAAACGCGAACACCCTCTATACCCCGGCCGGTTTGCACTGAAGCAGACCGCCTCCCTTCCCTTTTTCACTTTTTCCCCGAATAACAGTTAAGCAAATAGATAATATCCGGCCTCTGTTAATTATGATACCAATTCTTATTATTGTAACATTTTGTTACATCGAGAAAGCTCTTTCCTGCGCGTTTTAAAAAATAATGATAACTGCTCTCAAAACACTTGACAAACTTTTTGCTCTTTGTTACTATGCCGGAATAAATTTGATTGTGAAAACAATTATTAAAATGAAAAAGGAAACACAAAATGAAAAAAACTGTACTTGCCCTGTGTGCGGCCAGCGTGCTGGCAAATGTCGTCTATGCCGATACCGCTTCGGAGTTAGAATCGCTTAAAAAACAGGTAGCCGAACTCCAGGCCAACCAGGAGGCCCTTGTTGACGAGACCTCAAACGCCAAGGTCGGTTTTACCACCGTCGACACTGCTTTTTCCCACAACGGTATGGGCGCAGCCGCTTCGAAAGTCTACCGCTCCTCTTCCCCCCTCTCAATCGGCGGTTACGGCGATATGTATTTTGCCAACAGTGACAAGCGCGGCGCCGGCTCCACAGCCGACGTCTACCACTTCGTGCCCTATATCGGCTATAAATTCACAGACAACATCATCCTCAACACCGAGCTCGAGTTTGAACACGGCGGTGCCAATCCCGAGATGGATGAGCCTGAGGGCTACGCTATCGTCGAGTTTATGTATCTCGACTTTTTGATGTACCAATCGTTCAACCTGCAGCTGGGCCACCTGCTGGTGCCGATGGGTCTGATCAACATGCGCCACGAACCGACGCTCTTCAATACCGTTCAGAAGCCGAAAACGGAGAAGCTTATCATCCCTTCGACATGGCATTCGACCGGTGCAATAGCCTACGGTTCGTTCGGCGAGAGCGGCATCAGCTATAACGCCGGTATCATCCAGGCCCTGGACCTCAATAATGAATTTGCCGGTACGTCAGAGCAGGTCTATGAGAGTCCGGCCGGCTCTACAGGCAAGTCTGCCTTTAACAAAGCCGCCTTTGTCGGCCGCCTGGACTACCGGGGCATCAACGGGCTTCTGCTCGGCGCTTCGCTCTATTACGGCGATGCGACCCAGGGGAGTGTCTCCGGCGCCTCGGCCCTGATCTATGATATTCACGCCACTTATGAGATCGACGGCTTTAAAGCCAAAGCGCTCTACGCGGCGTCGCATATCGAAGGAGCCGACAAAATTGCCGCCCGGCAGAACGATCCGCTCAATCCGAACGGGCTTACCATGTCCGACTCAAACGGCTATTATCTTAACGTCCAGTACGATGTTCTGGCAATAGCGGAAACGCGTTACAAACTGCCTGTTTTTGTCCAATACGATGTGGTTGACCCGACAAAAAATGTGGTTGATGCAAACGGCAACGCGGTTGCGAACTATGACTACACAGACGATGCCACCGGTCTTATCAGAACGGCCGGCACCGACACAAAAGAGACGACCACGACCGTCGGTCTGAACTTCTTCCCGCAGGAACAGGTGGTTCTTAAAATGGATTACGCGATGACAAAGATGGATGCCGCTGCTGCCGAGGACTACAACACCTTCAGCCTGGGGCTTGGATTTATCTTCTGATGCAGTTTTTGAGACAAAGAGAATATATAGGATACAGGAGAAGAATAATGAAACCAAACCGCACCATTTCGGGCCTTTTGGCAGTTACGGTGATCCTTCTCGGCATCTCGGGCTGTGAAACGCCGAGCGATCCCGAACTGGACAACGCCACCATGAATCAGAAGAAGATCGCTTTGGGCGAGGTGCTTTTTCACGACAAGAACCTCTCGCTCAACAGAACGATGGCCTGCGCCACCTGCCACCAGGCCGGCAGTGCGATGATCGATCCCCGCGAATCTGCCGCAGTGGGCGCTTCGCTGGGCGATGACGACTTCTCCCGCAGCGACCGGAACGCACCGACGGCGGCCTACGCCAAATTTTCGCCGAGCTTCCACTTTGACAGCGGCGAAGGGCTCTATATCGGCGGCCAGTTCCATGACGGGCGCGCGAAAGACCTCAAGGCGCAGGCAAAGGGACCTTTCTTGAACCCGGTCGAGATGATGATGCCGGATGAGAGTGCCGTGATCGATCGTGTCAAAGAGAACAGCGAGACGGTCAGCCG
>CAZNQJ010000317.1:0-2968 GCA_964575205.1 uncultured Campylobacterales bacterium
CGCGTCGGTGGCATCTCTTCCGTCGGAGGTCAGGTTGCCGAAGTCAACGTCATCTTCAAACTGGACCTTCGCTATCCAGCCGATCTTCGTATGGTATTTGACGCCGACAAAACGCACGGCACCGAAATGCTCCTGGCAAAGTTGGTGAATACGTAAAATACGATCTGAATTGCTCTTTTTTTCTGTTGACATAATGTATTCTCCGCAATTAAAGTAGCACTAATTGTAACTAAGAGTGGATAATCATTCGGTTAAAAGAGAGAAAAGCCGAGGAGCGGTCACCGCGATTTGCCGCCGGCATTGGAGGTTACTCCATGCACGGCGCATCATGCAGCAGCGTGCTGCATTGGTTTTACTTCTTATCATTGATGATGACGTAGATGATCCCGCCGACACCTATGACGACGACAATGACTAAAAAAACGACTTGTACAATATCGAGCAGGGTCATACTATATCCTTCTTCTCATTCTCTTTTGTCTCTTTGAGCTGACCGCAGGCCGCGCTGATGTCGATCCCTTTGGAGTCGCGTATGGTGCAAAGCAGCCCATGGTTGACAAGATACTCCTGAAAAGCGATCATATCTTCACGGCTGGGGCGCTGATAGGTTGAGCCTGGATAGGGGTTAAAGTAGATCAGGTTGACTTTCGCCTTGATGCCGCTGAGAAGTTTGACCAGTTTTTTGGCGGACTGGAGGTCGTCGTTCCTCTCTTTGATGACCAGGTACTCAAACATGACCCGTTTTCGGGTGTCGATAGGAAAACGCTTGACCGCGTCGATAATGGAGGCGATGTTGTAGGCCTTGTTCATCGGGATCAGCTCGGTACGCAGTGCATCATCGACGGCGTGAAGCGAGATGGCGATGTGCACACCGAGGTCGGCTTCGCCCAGTTTGTCGATCTTGGTGCTGATGCCGCTGGTCGAAACCGTCTGGCGCTTGCCCGATATCGCCAGGCCGTCTTCGTCTTTAAAGACTTTGATCGCCTGTGTCAGGCTCTCAAGATTGTCCAACGGTTCCCCCATGCCCATGTAGACGATGTTGACACGGCGGTTGGAAGCGTGCTGATTATCTTTTTTGACACTGAGCACCTGGGCGACGATCTCGCCGGCGGTAAGATCGCGGGTAAAGCCCCCTTTTGCGGTCAGACAGAAGCTGCACCCTACTTTGCAGCCGACCTGGGTCGAGACACAGACGGTGTGCTTGGATTCGTGCAGCAGGTTGCCCTCGTCGTCATACTGGGCATCTTTCATCTTCAGCCATACTGTCTCGATGGTCTTGCCGTCAGGCAGCTCGAAAAGGTATTTGATCGTACCGTCGGACGACACCTCTTTGTGCAGGATCTTGAGCGGATTGAGGATAAACCGCTCCTTCAGCTCTTCGCGAAGGGCTTTTGGGATGTTCTGCATCTCATCGAAGCTGTCGACAAAACTGTTATAGATCCAGCTGTAGATCTGTTTGGCGCGAAAGGCGGGCTTGACGAGGGTCTGCAGCTCTTCTTTGGTGTAGTCCAGGATGGTCGGTTTTGTCTCTGCCACAGTCGCCTCGTCGTAAATAAAGTATTGAATAATAGCGTAGAGGGACTTCAGAGGGATTGAAAAATCTGAGGCGCCCTATTTTGCGGTCAGCTCTTTAATGCGCCGTTGGACATGTTCGCCAAGCAGGCGCTTCGCCTGTTCATGGTTTTTCAGGAAATCCTCATGCGCATTTTCATTGCAGTAGTTGGTGACACAGAAGACGCCGCCGGCGGGGATGTCGAACTCCTGTGCGATACGGAGCACGCTGAAGAACTCCATGTTCTCTATCTCGACCCCCAGGGGGAGGAACTTTTTGACCAGTTCCGCATCGGTTGAGATATAGTTTGACGAATTGACGATAATATCTTTAAAACCTTTTGTCTGGGCAGTGACGACATTGTCGAGCGGGGTATAGGCCCTCTTCTCTAAAAATGCTAACTCGATGTTAGCTGCTGTTTTAGACTCGACGATGTCAAAGACCCGGTGCTTCCCGTAGGAGCCTGCTGTCCCGACAAAGAGCAGAAATTCCGGTTTGTCAAAGAGGCAGAGCCGTGTGAGGTTCATGGCAGTCTCGACAAGCCCTACCCCCATCGGTGTGGCGAACGCAAAGGTCTCGTTGTTCCCGGCGCAGATAATCACTACAGTCTTACCGGGATGTGGTGCGAATGGAGATAGTGTTTGAGCTCCATGATGTCGATCTCTTTGTAGTGGAAGATACTGGCGGCAAGTGCGGCGTCGGCACCGTGCTCAAACACCTCTTTGATGTGCGCCATCGTCCCTGCCCCGCCGCTGGCGATAATAGGGACATTGACCAGTCTGCTGATCTGCTCGGTGATCGGGATGTCGAAGCCGGCCTTGGTGCCGTCGGCATCCATCGAGGTGAGCAGGATCTCCCCCGCGCCGCGGTCGACGGCCTCTTTTGCCCAGTCAAGGGCATTGATACCGGTGTCAACGCGCCCGCCGTTCAGGTAGACATTGTAGTGGTCGCCTGTCTTTTTGACATCGATCGCGACGACGATACATTGCGAACCGAAACGTTTTGCCCCCTCGTTGATGAACTCGGGGCGTTTGATCGCAGCGGAGTTGACGCTGACTTTGTCGCAGCCGACGTTCAGCAGCGCATAGATGTCTTCGAGTTTGCGGATACCGCCGCCGACCGTAAGCGGTATGAAGACCTCTCTAGCTACCTTTTCGACAATATCGACGATGGTGTCGCGCCCCTCATGGGAGGCGCCGATGTCCAGAAAGGTGATCTCGTCGGCACCCTCTTCGTTGTAGCGTTTTGCCACCTCGACAGGATCACCGGCATCTTTAAGGCCGACGAAGTTCACGCCTTTGACAACACGGCCGTCTTTGACATCGAGACAGGGGATAATACGTTTTGCGAAATAGTCCATAATAGCTGCTTTGTTGATTCTGTTTAGGAAATTATAGGGAAAAATTTCTTTAACGG
>CAZNQJ010000318.1:0-1313 GCA_964575205.1 uncultured Campylobacterales bacterium
TTAGCTTGCGGAGTTTTGACCGGAGCTGGTTGATGTTGAGCGAGCCGTGATCGTCCACGAAAAGTTTCGAGTGCTGCATCTGATCAACCGCTGTGTTCAGGCGCGACCACTGGTCATCATTCATATCACCCACCCGCAGTTTCTGCAGTCCGATAGAGGTCTTGATACTCAGCAGACGGAGCATCAGCTGCTCTGCCGGCATCTCAAGGGAGAAGAAGGCAACGCCTTTGCCTTTGTCCAGAAGGTTCTGTACGATATTGAGCGCGAATGAGGTTTTCCCCATCGCCGGTCTCGCCGCAAGAATGACAAGGTCCCCTTTACCGAAACCGGTCGTCATCTTGTTAAGCTCTTCAAAACCCGTATCAACCCCGACAAGCACCGTGTTGCCGCGTGCTTTCATCTCGGCGATATAGTTCATCGTATCGATCGTAACGCGGTCGGCATCTTTGAAATCGCTTGTTTGCGAATCCTGGGTAATGGCATACAGTTTTTTCTCGATAATATCGACGACTTCACTGCTCGGAAGCTCCTCTTCGAGTGTAACGCGTTTGATCTCGGTGGTCAGCGTCAATAGATGGCGCTTGAGCGCCTTGTCCTTGATCTCTCTGATATAGGCAGTGGTGTTGGAGATGGGGTTTGCCGAGAGGATGTCAAGCATTACCGCTTCGTCAAACTTTTTCTTCTGGCTCAGCTCTTTTTTGATGAACTCTTCATCGATCGGTTCATCCCGGTGCACCAGAGTCTGAATAGCCTTGTAAATATCCTGATGCGTCGGCAGGTAAAAGTCATCGACTTTCAACACATTTTCAAGGTCGTCAAACTGGGTCGGCTCGAAGATGATCGAGCTCAATATTGCACGTTCGAACGCCAGGTTATAGAGGGACTCTTCCATCAGCTCTCTTTCTCGATTTTTTCGGCCATCTTCTCCACCTCGAACACAAAACGCTCGACAAGATCAGCCTCGTCGAGATTGGCCACGACCTCGCCTTTGACCATCACCAGCCCCTTGCCTTTGCCGTAAGCGATAGCCACATCAGCATGCGCTGCCTCGCCGATCGCATTGACGACACACCCCATCACCGAGACATTGAGCGGTGTCTTGATATGCTTGGTGCGCTTTTCGATCTCGTCGACCGCGCTTACCAGATCGGCTTCAATGCGGCCGCAGGTCGGACAGGAGATGATATTGAGCCCTTCGGCCGCCGCTCCGCTGTCTTTCAGGATGGCGCGGCCGACGGTGATCTCTTCTTCAAGTTCGCCGGTTATCGAGACACGCATCGTATCGCCGATGCCCTCAAGCAGCAGTGTACCGA
>CAZNQJ010000318.1:1323-2960 GCA_964575205.1 uncultured Campylobacterales bacterium
GCGCTCTTTACCGTTGCATGGAAAATGGTCCCGGCTTCCGTAACACCGAGGTGGAAAGGATAGCTGTTTTTGGGGCGTAGCATTCTGTAGGCGGCTACGGTACGCTGCACGTCAGAAGCCTTCAGCGAGACCTTGATATCGGTAAATCCGAGATCTTCCAAAAATTTGATGTTATACTCGGCCGAAGCGACCATCCCCTCTGCCGTCTGACCGTATCTGTTTTCAAACTGCTTTTCCAGAGAGCCGGCATTCACCCCGATACGTATCGGGATATTCCGCTCCTGGCACGCCTTGACAATATCTTTGACGCGGGACTGTTCGCCGATATTCCCCGGGTTGATACGGATACAGTCCACGACTTCTGCGGCAACAAGCGCCAGCTTGTAGTTGAAGTGAATATCGGCGACAAGCGGCAGCGAGATCTGCTCTTTGATGCTTTTTAGGGCCAGGGCATCCTGCATATCCGGCACGGCGACACGAACGATATCACAGCCGGCAAAATGCAGACGGTTGATCTGCGCAACCGTCTCTTCAACATTATGCGTCTGCGAATAGGTCATCGACTGCACCGAGATGGGTGCATCCCCGCCGACAGCAACATTACCGACATATATTTTTTTAGTTTTTATGCGCTCAATCATAAAAAGATTTTAGCGCGAAGCGCGTTAGAAGGAGTTGAGAAAATATTTTAAGTTGCGCGTATCAGTCTGAATAGAACATTGCATTTATTCAATGGGCTTGATCAATCCAGATATTCATCCGTATCGACCCGGTAGAGACGGAATTTCGGACCTTCATCTCTGTTGCCGTCCTTGCAACGTATCTCATAATGCGCCGAAGACAGATAGCTTAAAAAAACACCGTTTCCATCAGCATTGCAGTTTTCGAAAGAGGGGCCTGATGTATAACCCGGTACAAGTTCAATATGCTGACCGAGCGCAGCGTCATACTCAGGGTATGCGATACTTCCATTGCGATCATTTTCCAACGATCGGGACCAAAAACCGGCTCCTGATGTACGGTTTAACGTGCCGTTAAATGCTTTAAGCTGGATCTCTTTCGTGTGATCAGCCATGCCGTCCATCTTGGCTACAGCCGTTGCAGCAAGCCCGCCTGTGATAAAAATGACAAAGATTAGTTCCATGACTGTAAATGCGTGATGCCTCATAAATGACCTCCCAATCTGAATACGCTGTTGAGAATTATACCCTCATTCGCCTCTTGATATATTGACTCTTCATTCTCTTTTTGACTGCCCACCAATCCCATGCGGAGATTGACCGCTTGCTTGAGAGCGAATTGATGCTCTCCCAATCTTTTTTCGAGATGTTCTGCCACATTTCTTGCAATTTCTATACTGACGTCAGGGGCGATGACGACAAAACTGTTTTCTTCAGTCCGGCAGACCATGTCGCTGTGTCTGAAAAATTTTTTCAACTCGTTGCTGAAATCCTTCAAAAAAGCCTCAAATCCCTCTTTCTGCAGCGACCTCTTGATATCGTCATAATTCTCAAAAGCAAACGTAAACAGCGACAAAGGGCTTTTATGACGGATAGAAAGAAGCTTGGCCTTTTGCAAAGCCTCGTTAAAATATTTTCTGTTATACAGCCCTGTCAGATGGTCATGGATAGCATGCT
>CAZNQJ010000319.1:0-1069 GCA_964575205.1 uncultured Campylobacterales bacterium
TGCAATAATACTGTTTTTCTTTTGAAATGCCCGTTGTGAAATAAGCTTCACAAATGTACTCAATTCCCGATTCTTTTTTCTCAGGGACAGAATCTTTAATGACGGAAATTTTCTTCCCCCGCGATTTTTGCCAGCTCAGATTCGGGCTCGGTTTTAAGGGATCAGATTAAGGTGGGGTTAGGCAACGAGAGCAAAGACAAAGAGAATTTTCACCTGTTACTTCTTCTCGGCGTCCGCAAGCGTCAGACAGAAGAGTACCTCTTTTCCCTCTCTTTCAAGCGCCTCCGCAGCCTGCGTCAGGGTCATCCCGGTCGTCACGATGTCATCCACCAATACCACGAAGGCCTCTTTAAACGGCTTGACCTCAAACCTGCGCGGGTGAAGCAGACGATACTGAAAA
This sequence comes from uncultured Campylobacterales bacterium, assembly GCA_964575205.1. GTDB lineage: Bacteria > Campylobacterota > Campylobacteria > Campylobacterales > Sulfurimonadaceae > Sulfonitrofixus. The sequence continues at coordinate 401 of CAZNQJ010000319.1, forward strand.
CTTTTTCCCGAATAGGTCTCTCTGCTTGTCGCAATGAGTTTGTTGAAGCGGGGATGGATGGACTCGGATTTGAGCGCTCTATTGAGGATCGCCGTATGCGAATAGCCGTGCTTGACATGCTCGTCAACCCCGAGCGAGGCGACCTCTTCTTCAAAACTGAAATTGTCGCTGAAGCGTTCAAAAGCGATCCTGGCCAATAGTGAGTAGATATAAAATCCCAGATCGGTGTGCTTGGTATGGAGCAGTTTTTCGATATCTCTGTATTTGTAGAAGGAGTAGACCTCGATGTTGCCGCGGATCTTGCGTTTGTAGAGAGAGGGCTGAAGGTTTTCGGCCTGGCAGGCCCTGCAGATGTGCACGTGCGACCATGAGGCACAAAGCAAGCACTTCATGCTTGCTTTGCTTTAATGTTAAATTTTTGATATTTAATGCTAAATGTATGTATGTTCACAACTGTTCGCTTTTTACACCATTGTAACACGAAGTTTGAGATTATAAAAGATAGCGAAGCTCATCGCAAACATTCAACATTTTAAAATTTTATATGTGCTGTAGATTGTGCAAAATGTCTGACCGATAGCGCACTGCTGTGCGTAGAGAGCCAGACTTTTGTGCAAGATGCAGTGCAGATGGAATTTTAGTCCATCTTGAGAACGGACATAAAGGCCT
>CAZNQJ010000319.1:1079-2925 GCA_964575205.1 uncultured Campylobacterales bacterium
TTAAATGAAAACAACCCAATCGCGTTGCGAACATATTTCCATTCAAAATTCATCATTCATCATTCAAAATTAAAATGGGCTAGTCCATCTTGAGAACGGACATAAAGGCCTCTTGCGGCAGGTTGACCTTGCCGATGGACTTCATCCGTTTTTTACCCGCTTTCTGTTTCTCCAGAAGCTTGCGTTTACGGGTGATATCCCCGCCGTAACACTTCGCGGTGACGTTTTTTCCCATTGATTTGACCGTCTCGCGTGCGATGACCCTGTTGCCGAGAGATGCCTGGATCGCCACTTCGAAAAGCTGGCGCGGCACGATCTCTTTCATGTTCTTGACCAGGGCACGGCCGCGGAATTCCGCCGCCGAACGCGGGACGATGACCGAGAGCGCATCGACGACATCCCCGGCGACGCGGACATCGAGTTTGACCAGGTCGCCTTCACGGAAACCGGTCGGGTCATAGTCAAATGAGGCATAACCCTTGGAGATCGATTTGAGCTTGTCGTAAAAATCTACGACGATCTCGTTCATCGGTATCGAGTACTCCAAAAGCACCCGCTGTTCGTTGAGATAGTCCATCTTGTTCTGTACACCGCGTTTTGCGATCAGAAGATTGATGACGTTGCCAAGGTACTCCGACGGTGTGATGATGGTCGCCCTGACGTAAGGCTCTTCAATACGGTCAATCAGGTTCACCTCCGGAAGTTCCGATGGGTTCTGGACCTCCAGCATCTCGCCGTTGTTCATATAGACATGATAGACGACCGAAGGGGCCGTTGCGATAAGATCAAGGTCAAACTCGCGTTCAAGACGCTCTTTGATGACCTCCATATGCAGCATACCCAGGAAACCGACGCGGAAACCGAAGCCCAGCGCAATGGAGGTCTCCGGCTCGTATGATAGCGACGAGTCGTTGAGCTTGAGTTTGTCAAGCGCGTCGCGCAGGTCTTCGAACTTGTCGGTATCGATCGGGTAGAGTCCGGCAAAGACAAAGGGCTTTGCCGGTTCAAAATCGAGTACCGGCTCTGTTGCCGGATTTTTGGCATCGGTGATGGTATCGCCGACATGCACGGAGCCGACATCTTTCAGCCCCAGGACAACGATGCCGACCTCGCCCGTTTTGATCGCCTGTGTCTTTTGGCGTTTGAGCGGGTGCGGGTACATCAGGTCTAGAACCTGGTGCTGCTCTTTGTTGCTCATCAGCAGGACGTTCTGGTTTTTGGTGATCTGTCCGTCAAAGACACGTACCAGCGCCAAAGCGCCGAGATAAGGGTCGAACCACGAATCGTAGATGATCGCTTTGGCCGGCGCGTCAGGGTCGCCTTCAGGCGCCGGGATGCGGTCGACGATCGCATCGACAAGTTCATGGATGCCGATACCGGACTTAGCCGAGACCAGCAGGGCATCCGTCGCATCGATTCCGATCGTGGCTTCGATCTCTTCCGCCACACGCTCAGGTTCCGCTGCCGGAAGATCGATCTTATTGATGACCGGAACGATCTCCAGGTTGTTCTCAAGCGCCAGGTAGACGTTGGCGATCGTCTGGGCTTCTACCCCCTGCGCCGCATCGACGATAAGCAGCGCGCCGTCGGACGAAGCCAGCGATTTGCTGACCTCGTAAGAGAAGTCGACGTGGCCCGGAGTGTCGATAAGGTTGAGGACATAGTGCTTGCCGTCTTTGACATAGTCGAGGCGCACCGATTGGGCTTTGATGGTGATACCGCGCTCCTGCTCGATATCCATCGTGTCCATCATCTGCGAGGAGAGCTCACGCTGGCTCACCGAGCCGCACTCTTGAATAATACGGTCGGCCAGGGTCGATTTACCGTGATCGATGTGCGCGATAAT
>CAZNQJ010000320.1:0-2912 GCA_964575205.1 uncultured Campylobacterales bacterium
GTAGGCGACCGACCATGTTTCTGTAAAGGCAAGCGGCGTATCTAATGTCATACGACCGATTTTAGCTGTTGTCTTGCCATAAGTTCCCGAAAGCCATGCTTCATCGAACCAGAACTCGTCTGTCAAGCCGCTTTCAAAAACACCGCTTACAATGTTTGTAAGCCCCATTGTCGAGACAGCTGTCAAGTGTGCGCCGGAAGAGACGCTTTCGGTAAGATCAGCTGTTACGCCAAGACCTAAAGATGTTTGGCCCCAAGAGTACTCTTTGCCGAATAACGCAGCATTGCTGCTCGAATTAAAACCTGTGTCAAAACCATCATTAGTTCCGTAAAACAGCATCGCATCACCCGACACTTTTACATTGTCGATTGCAAATGCACTTGATGCGATCAGCGTTGCCGCCAACAGACTCATTTTTACTAATTTCATATAACGCTCCTTGAATAATTGGTTGACAGAAAGTATAGTACAAGGAGAATATTTGTTATACAGGGTTTATGTTTATATTTTAATCACTATATTGTTCAAGTATTTAACATATTGATAAACTTCGTTAAAAATTATTGAACTTAGAGCATGAAAGAGGTAAAAGCCCTGTTTTGGAGCGTCTGAAAAATAGAGAATGTGTTTTACAAAAGTGTCGTTGTAGAAAGAGAGGGAGAGGATTCCGCCCGAAGGCGGAAAGAAAAAACTTCCGGGAATTAGAAGTTTAGAGTGATGTAAGCTTGAACCATATTGTATGCATCGTCATCAGCAATAGTAGCGTTGATATAAGCTAAAGTAAGATCAACCGGGCCAAGTGTTTTGCCGGCAGTCAATGTAATTTCAGAAAGGTCGTTGTCACCTTTAGCTGCTGATTGGTCAGCAGCTGTATAGTAAAGACCTAGATCGACGATACCTTGAACCGGAGACGTAACGCTTACAGAGTAAGCAGTAGTGTCTGCCTGCGTTACGAAACCGTAGTTCCACCATGCTTCCGTGTAAAGTTTGGATTGTGCTGTACCAGTATTAGTTGCAGTATTGAAACCTGCAGCGAAATCAGTATCGATTTGAGAATATGCTGCTTTAGCAGTAAACATATCTTTCATCTCGTAACCCAACATGACTGCTAAAGCGCTAGAAGATAGGTCTGCTCCTGTCTTTTTATCCAGTGTGATCCCTGAATATTGCGCACCAGCCATAATCCCTTCGAGATTAAGGTCAGCTTGCAACCAGTATGCTTGAGCCAATTTAGATACATCATAGTACCAAGCCTGAACAGTCAATGGGCTCCAAGAGTTGTTGACAACACCGACTGCGTAAGCGCCGTCAGTACCGTAAGTAGCGAATTCACCGTCACCGTTTACAACACCGCCGACTGCAAGGCCTAAACCGTATACGTTGCTCTGTAGATCTTGCCCGAACGTTTCAGTACCGTTGCCGTTACCGATATATCCGGCAACGATCGTAGTATCAGGAAGATCCTGGTTGATCAATACAGCCGCTTCGAATGAGTTCTGTTCGATTGACCATGTCTCTGTAAATGCCAACGGCGTATCCAGTTCCATACGGCCCAGTTTGGCAGTCGATTTACCGGCACTTAGAGCTACCCACGCTTCGTTAACCCATGATGCGTTCTCAACTTTGGCACCGCCTAAAGCGCCTCCGTAAGTTGCGCCTGTAGCAGTTGTAGCAGTGTGTGCACCGCCCCATACATTACTGACAAGGTTATTCTCCAGACCTAAAGTTGTAAGAATTGTCCCTTTAAGACCGGCACTGACAGTCACAAGGTCATTTTTAGCCAGGTCAGCTGTGACACCTAGGTGCAGGGCAGCATCAGCCGCACTTGAATCTTTGTCAAAAAGTGATCCGCTAGTATTACCAACGATTGCATTACTGAGTTGAGTATCAGAATCACTTGTGCTGTAGAACAACTGCGCATCACCGGACACTTTCAAATTATCAACTGCAAATGCACTTGTACCGATTAACGCCGCCGCCAATAAACTCATTTTAACTAATTTCATATATTCTCCTTAAGAACAGTTCGACTTAGAATTTGTCAGAGGTCAGTTTATCACAGATTTCTTAAAGATTTCTTTTAATCAAAAATTTTGCAAACCCCCTATTTCAGGGGCCTACATCACATTATTATCACATATGGAAAGTTGACTCTTTTCATATTAACCACAAGACAATCAAATAATTAATATTAAGATACTATTAATTTTTCTAAAATAGAACCCGTTCCTGTAATAGCGCACAGCGGCTCTGTTCTCTGCATTTCTCATACTGCCTGAAAGCCTATTTTACGGCCGCAGCGAAATTTTTATATAAAAATTTCACAACAGAAACAGTGCAAAAATACCGCAGTCACAAAATAGAGCGCTACATACTCTTCTGCTCTCAAGACAATAATAGATAACTTTAAAGAACATTGCATTATGAAAGATATGACAAATATGCGCATCAGAAAAGGGTACGAACCCCGGACTGAGTGCAACAATACTATTACGAAAAGTAACAAATGTTACAAATCAGTTACATAAAAGCCGGCTATTAGTGCTGACAGTCCGACGCAACACGTAGATAATACCCTCTCTTCACACCTGCAACATTATGTTGACTTTCCGGAAAACTAGAAAATACATAGCGCAAGCAAGCAAAAATACCTCACATTTTGAATTTTGGATTATAGAAGAGTTTACACCTGCTATCAAATTTCATGTAAAGTGCAGTTGCGAACATGCAAAAGGCAGTCAGTGTCACAGATTCAAGCTCTCTTCTCTGTCGCGCCAGAGCAGAAACCTTGAGGGATGATTTAATTATACAAATGAGAAACAGTGATGAATTAAGCTGAATGAAAAAAGCTGACGCTTTTAGGGAAGCATAACATCTCTTGACAATAGCTGCGTCTTGGTACAGTGAATGTG
>CAZNQJ010000321.1:0-2899 GCA_964575205.1 uncultured Campylobacterales bacterium
GTCCACTTCGGCGGGCAGACACCGCTTAAACTGGCCAACCCGCTGACAGCGATCGGGGCCAAGATCGCAGGGACACCGGCGCGCGTTATCGACCTTGCCGAAGACCGAAAACAGTTCTCCGAGTTCGTCGAAGCGCATGGTCTAAGACAGCCGAAAAACGGCCTTGCAACCACCAAAGAAGAGGCGGTTGTCATCGCCGAGCGTCTGACCTACCCTGTTCTGGTCCGTCCTTCGTTTGTCCTCGGAGGCCGTGCGATGCGTATCGTCTATAACGAGAACGAACTCCGCACCTATATGGATGAGGCGGTCTCCGTCTCCAATGATGCCCCGGTCCTTGTCGACAAGTTCCTTGACCAGGCCGTAGAACTTGACGTGGACTGTATCTGTGACGGCAGCGACGTCTATATCGGCTCCGTTATGCAGCATATCGAAGAGGCAGGTATCCACTCCGGCGACTCGGCTTGTTCGCTGCCGCCGATGAACCTTTCAGCCGAGATTCAAAGAGAGGTGGAGCAGCAGACCAAGACGATTGCCCTTGGTCTGGGTGTTGTCGGTCTTATGAACGTCCAGTACGCCATCTATCAAAACGAGGTCTACCTTATCGAGGTCAACCCGCGTGCTTCGCGTACGGTTCCGTTTGTCTCCAAAGCAACGGGTGTACCGCTTGCCAAAGTCGCCACACGCGTCATGATGGGCGAAAATCTCCGCGACGCATTGCGATTCTACGATACCTACAAGGTTGTCATGGAAGAGGACGGTCTGCTTAAACCGCGTCTGAAAGACCATGTCGCCATCAAAGAGGCGGTCTTTCCGTTCCATAAACTTTACGGTGCCGACCTGGTACTCAGCCCGGAGATGAAATCGACAGGCGAGGTCATGGGAATCAGCCGCTCTTTCGGCAAGAGTTTTGCCAAGGCGCAGATGGCAGCCGGCAACATCATCCCGACAAAAGGGACCTGTTTCCTCTCCTTTATCGATATGGACAAGGTGCACGCACCGGAGATTGCAGGCGGACTCCACAAAGCCGGATTCAAGCTCATTGCGACCAAGGGGACCCAGAAGATAATCGAAGCGGCGGGGATACCGTGTGAGCTGGTACTCAAGATCTCCGAAGGACGCCCGAACATTCAGGACACAATGAAAAACGGCGAGATCGCGATGGCGATCAACACCTCGGACAACAACACCTCTAAAAAAGATGCCGTTGCGATCCGTCAGATCGTGCTCGCGATGAATATCCCTTACTTTACGACGCTGAGTGCTGCACGTTCGGCAATCGACGCCCTCTCACAGATGGAAGATCCGAACTGGAACGAACCTCAGGCACTGCAAGATTATCTCGACAACTAAGATGCACAGCGTGATATTGGCCCAAACCGACACCACTGTCGGTTTCCTCTCTCAGGACGCCCGCCAGCTTGCTCTTATCAAAGAGCGTCCGGGCAACAAACCCTTTATCCAGAGTTTTGATTCGCTTCAGCGCTACAGCAGAATGGGCGGGCGTGTGCCGCACAAATTCAAAAACAGGCTCCGCCGATCAGAGGCCAAGAGCTTTGTCATCAACAACCGTGCTATTCGCATCGTATCGTCGGGTGAGCACCATCATCTGCTCAAACAGTACGGCTGGCTCTACAGCACCTCGGCCAATGCCAAAGGCTGTGCTTTCGAGAGAGGATTTGCGCAGAGCCATGCCGATATTACCGTCGAAGACAGCCGGGGCCTGTTTGAAGGCAGGCCCTCATCAATTTACAGATTAAACGCGAGACAGATCAGACGATTGCGTTAACAAGGAGAAACAGTGAAACATCTTTCAACCATCGGCTCCGCTGCCCTGCTCGGCAGTATGGGTGTCGTCGTAATGAGTGTACTCAGCGGCTGCACAGCGCAGCAGGAGAAGCAGCAAAACCGCTTCCTCGTCATCGAGCAGAAACCGGGCGGCAAATATGTCGTTGTCGAAGAGATGCCGACGGAAGGGCCTTCACGCGCCATCATCCGTGAACGTGACGAGAACGGCATTGTCACGGAGCGCTTCATGAACGAAGAGGAGATGCGTACCCTTGCCCAGCAGGAGTATGAGAAGATGCAAAACGGCAGTTCCGAACTCAATGCAGCCCCTTCGGGCGAGGGAATGGGACTGGCCGGAACCATCCTTGCCGTTGCTGCGGGCTCGCTGCTCGGCAATATGATCGGCAACGCCCTGATGGGCAACAAAAACTTCCAGCGCCACGCAAATTCCGTCAATAAATCTGCCTATCACCGCAATGCCTCCGGTGCCGCCACACGCAGCGCCTCAAATACAAAGAAGAGCTTTTTCGGCGGTACAAAAACCGGCAGTTCCTCTGCCGGCAGCAGCTCTTACGGAGGTTAAGCAGTGGTTCAACTTCAAAAAGTCACCCCTTTGAATGACCAGGATCTGGAGAAGATCGGTTTCAGCTGGCACACCGATGAGGACGGCAGCAAGTATGTCGCCGACCAGCTGGTCGTTGTGACGCAGGCCGAAGCCGAGGCCTATTATGAAGCGGCCAACACCCTTTATGATATGTATGTCGAAGCCGCCGGCTATGTGATCGAAAACGATCTCTTCTTTGAGCTCGGTATCCCTTTCAACCTTGTAGAGACCATCAAAAAGTCCTGGGAGAGCGATGTCCATTGGCATATCTACAGCCGTTTCGACCTTGCCGGCGGCATCGACGGCAAGCCGATCAAACTGATCGAGTTCAATGCCGATACCCCGACCGGGCTGTTTGAGACCGCTGTGCTGCAGTGGGCCCTGCTTAAAGCCAACGGCATGGACGATGCCAAGCAGTTTAACGATGTCTACAAAGCGATCGAGGCAAACTTTAAACGGCTGATCACCCTCTTCGATGATCCCGACACCTTCAGTGAGCGCTATGACGGG
>CAZNQJ010000322.1:0-1557 GCA_964575205.1 uncultured Campylobacterales bacterium
CTGAGCGATTTTTACGGTTGCACTTTTGCCGTTGTCACTGACGGTTTGGACGGGGAGGTGGAGCTCAGCAGCATGTAGGAAGAGCGGGAAAAGAAAAAACAGTAGAAATTTATGCACAAACGATCCTGATATATATAAAAGTTGGACAATTATATCTCAGCTTTTCTTTGGTGTGACCTTAGAAGATAATCCGGAAGTAAAATTACAGATAATGCGTGCAATCTGATGCTAAAGCGCCAAAACAAGGGGTGTGTTAGCTCTTGATAAGCAAAATTTCGCTACCCTGACACCATTGAAATGAGAGGGAGAAAAGTTGATACAACGTATACTCATATTGCTCTTGCTTCCTCTGGTACTGACGGCCGCGAAAGTTGAGTACCTGCGCTGGGACAACGGCATGACCTATCTCAGTTTTTTAGCCAAACAAGAGCTCCCCTCGCGTGCACTGTATTGGAATCTTGACAGTGAGGACCGAAAGCTGACCGAAGAGATCTACAGCGGTGTCGGCTATCAGGTTCTTCGTGATGACAACGGTTCAACGCTACAGCAGGTTCTGATCCCGATCTCTGATGAGCTGCAGCTGCATATCTATCAGGATGCAAAAGGGGAGTACGCATTTGAAGCGATTCCCATCATCTACACCACAAAGCATCAATCTTTTACCACGACGATAGAGAACAACCCCTCTCTGGCGATCTACAGGGCAACGCATTCCAGACGGGCGATGAGCGCCTTTATCAGCGGGTTTAGGAAGTCCATCAATTTTGCCCTTCATGTGCAAAAAGGCGATCCTATTGTAATGATCTATGATCAAAAGTTCCGTTTCGGAAAACCTTTTTCCATGCCGCGGTTGCAGCTGGCGAAGGTTCGTCTTCACGGTGTGTGGCACGGGGTCTATCTAGGATCGGATGAGCGCTATTATGATGCCAAAGGGCATGAGGTAGAGGGCTTTTTACTGGGTATGCCGGTTAAAGGCGCACGGATCAGTTCAGGGTTTACCCTCAGACGATGGCACCCGGTTCTGCATAAGTACCGTGCCCATCTGGGAATCGACTATGCAGCACGCAGGGGAACCCCGATTCATGCGGCGGGGGCCGGCGTGATCATTGATGCGCACCGCAGCCCGAGTTATGGCAATGTTATGAAGATCCGCCATGCAGACGGGTATATGACACTTTATGCACACCAGCAGAAGTTCAGGGCGGGGATGCGTGCCGGCAAACGGGTGAAAAAGGATGAGATCGTCGGTTATGTCGGGACAACAGGTCTTTCATCCGGTCCGCATCTGCACTTCGGACTCTACAAAAACAACCGTCCTATCAATCCCCGCAATGTGATTCAGGTGACGACCAAGAAGTTGTCGGGCAAAAAAAAGCTTCAATTCGACAATATCGTTAAGCACTATGATGAAGAGGCCGAAAGAATTCTGGCTACCAATAAACAGATCGATAAATTTTTCGATTTTGATAACTTGTGCTATGTGAAACACGATCAATTCGAAGAGGGGACAGAGAGCAATGAAACATTATGAAAACGAGATGCAGCATGCCCTTGAAC
>CAZNQJ010000322.1:1567-2899 GCA_964575205.1 uncultured Campylobacterales bacterium
TGCATGCGAGCGAGGTCGCCTATCTTCTAAAAAAGATCCGCAGCGAGAGTAAAGACGAGTTCTTCTCAGCGCTCTCGCGCATTCCCCAGGACTCCCGCGGAGATGTCCTTCTGGAGCTTTCCGAAAAACTCAAAGACGAGGCGATCAGCTTCTTCACATCGAAAGAGCTTGCCGAAGCGGTAGCAGGGCTTGAATCGGATGATGCGGCCGACCTTGTCCAGGACATTGACGAAGTCGATGAGGATAAGGGTGAGGCGGTTATAGGGCATCTTGATGATCAGAACCGTGAAGATATCGCGCATCTGCTCCATTATGAAGAGGACCAGGCCGGTGCATGGATGCAGACGGAACTTTTTGATTCGACCCTGGATGAGAAGGTCCAGGAGGCACGTGACCGTCTTAAAAGGATGAAGGAGTCCGGTGAGATCGAGAACGTCCACCAGGTCTTTATCATCAATGATGAACGCCGGCTGATCGCGACAATCTCTCTGGAAGACGTGATCCTGTTCGATTTTTCCAAAACATTCGGCGAACAGGTGGAGTCGAGAGAGTTCCGTTCGATCGAAGCCTCTTCGCCGATCGAAGAGGTCGCATCGATGTTTGAGCGGTACGATCTCTCGGTACTGCCTGTTGTCGACCGTCAGGGCCATCTGATCGGGCGCATCACCTCGGATGACATCTATGATATCATCGAAGACCGTGCAACGGGACAGATCTACAACCTGGCCGGTGTCAACGATGAAGTGGAACAGGACGAGGATCTCCTCGAGATCTTTAAAAAACGCGCGTCATGGCTCTTCGTCAATCTTATCACAGCGATCCTGGCTTCTGTCGTTATCAGTATGTTTGATGCGACGCTGACGGCTTTTGTATCGCTGGCGATCCTGATGCCGATCGTCGCATCGATGGGGGGCAATGCCGGCACACAGACACTGACCGTCATGGTGCGCAAGATGGCCCTCGGTGATATCGATGTGGTCAATGCGAAAGAGGCGGTTATCAAAGAGGTGGTGGTTGCGCTTCTGAACGGGTTCATCTTCGCGATTTTGATGGGTATTGTCGCCTATATCTGGTTTGATGTCTCGAACCTGGGACTGGTCATCGGCTTGGCAATGGTCATCAACCTTTTGATTGCAGGAATGTTCGGTGCTTTGATCCCGCTGATGCTGAAGCGGATGAACATTGACCCGGCGGTAGGTTCAACGGTCCTGCTGACAACGGCAACGGATGTGTTCGGCTTTTTAAGTTTCCTGGGGTTGGCCAGTCTCATCTTGATCAAATAGAAAAAGTTCCAGCTTCGGCGCACCTTGCACAAAAGTTTAGCTCTCGGCG
>CAZNQJ010000323.1:0-791 GCA_964575205.1 uncultured Campylobacterales bacterium
GCGGTTTTGAGATGTACGTACAGGACCGTACCGGCGGAGAGATCCAGCAGCTCGACAGCTACATCAAGCAGATTGTCGAGAAGGCGAATGCACGTCCCGAACTCTCAAGGGTACGCTCGACGCTTCAGACAAACGTGCCGCAGTACCATTTGACTGTGGATAAAGAAAAAGCCAAGGCGCTGGGCGTACAGGTCTCCGATATCTATACGACCCTGGGCATGACTTTTGGAACAGGGTACGTCAATGACTTTAACCTTTACGGACACACCTACCATGTCAATACGCAGGTTGAAGCCTCTTCGCGTGATAACGTCGGGGATTATGGCGATATATTTGTGCGTTCATCAAGCGGTGCACTGATCCCGGTCAGTTCACTCATTCATGCCGACCGCGTCGTTGGGCCGAGTATCATACAGCGTTTCAATATGTTCACAGCCGGCAATATTTCCGGCCAGCCTGCACCGGGTTACAGTTCCGGTGATGCGATGCGTGTCATCAAAGAGATAGCTGATGAAGTGCTGCCGGAAGGCTATACCGTTGCCTGGACGGGTACCGCCTATCAGGAACAGAAGCTTGCAAAAGAGGGCAACACTACCTTTTTCTATGCGATTCTCTTTGTCTTCTTGATATTGGCCGCACTCTATGAAAGCTGGAGTATCCCTTTTGCCGTTCTGATGACGGTGCCGTTTGCTCTGCTCGGGGCCGCTCTAGGAGTCTATCTGAGAGGAATTGAGAACGATATCTATTTCCAGGTAGGCCTGATCACCCTTGTCGGTCTTACGGCAAAAAAC
>CAZNQJ010000323.1:801-2891 GCA_964575205.1 uncultured Campylobacterales bacterium
CAGCGCGACCGCATCGCGGTCCTGGCTCGCTCCCTGGGCCTCGAGAGGCGCGTGCACCTGCTCGGCCGGCGCGCGGAGCTCCCCGACGTCTACGCCGCCCTCACGCTGCTCGTGCACCCCTCACTGCGTGAGGGGCTGCCGCTGTATGAAGCGACGATTGAAGGGGCAAAGATCCGTTTCCGGCCGATCGTCATGACCTCGCTTGCCTTTATCGGCGGGACACTGCCTTTGGCGATCAGTTCCGGTGCAGGGGCAAACAGCCGCCATGTCATCGGTACAACGGTTGTCAGCGGAATGGCTGTGCTGACGGTTATTGCGATCTTTTTTATCCCGCTCTTCTACTTTCTGATCAAGCGTGCGATAGAGAAGTTTTCGAACAAAGGAGCCGAAAATGAAAAGTAGTCTTTTATTATCACTTGCTGTCGTATTGCTCTCAAGCGGCTGTTCGATGGCCCCGAAACTTGAGGTAAAGACGCCGGCCCTTCCGCAGAGCACTTCCGAAACCAATACGGCGGTGTCAATCGACGTCAAGTGGTGGGAACAGTTCGGCGATGAACGCCTTAATTCACTCATCGAAGAGGCCCTTACGAATAACGATGATCTCAAACTCGCCCTGAGCAACGTCGCGCAGGCGAGAGCCTCGCTCGGACTGAGCGAAGCGGAGCGCTATCCGAGCGTCAACGCGGCAGCATCGGCATACCGCCAGAAAACGAGCGGTGAGAGTCTCTCCCCTTTTGCCGGTTTTATCTACAACAGTTTCGGCCTCTCTGCCTCGGTGGCGTACGAGTTCGACTTTTGGGGAAAATACAAGAACAGCAAAGAAGCCGCCTGGTCCGAGCTGCTAGCAAGCGAAGCGGACAAGGAGACGGTGCGTATCACTCTCGTCAGCAGTGTGGCCGAGCTCTATTTCAACCTGATCTCCCTGGATCAGCAGATCCGGGTGACCGATGAGACGGTCAAAGCATACCTGGAGAGTTACGAATACCGTTCCCGCCAGTATGACCACGGCGTCATCGACGCGCTGACGCTCGAACAGGCGCACGCACTCTATGCGAATGCAAAACTGACGCTTGCGTCGCTGAAGGAGACAAAAATCGTCACTGAGAGTGCCCTGGCCATTCTGCTCGGGCACAGTCCCAAGGCGATTTTCGAGGACAAAATCGGCGTTGAGGCCAGGCTGCCTCAGCCTTTGATCATCCCGGCCAATATGGCCTCGAACCTTCTGCAGCAGCGTCCGGACATCCGTTCTGCCGAGGAGCGCCTCCGTGCCGCCAATGCCGTTATCGGCGTCGCCAGAGCAGCCTACTTTCCGTCGATCTCCCTGACGGGTACGGCAGGGTTGCAGAGTACTGAGCTGAGTACTCTGATGCGCTCATCCGCCGGAATGTGGGGCTTCGGGCCCTCCCTGAATGTGCCGCTGCTCGATTTCGGCCGTGTTAAAAACAGTGTCAAAAGTGCGGAGGCGCAAAAAGATGCCGCAGTTATTACCTATGGCCAAACGGTGAAAAATGCGTTTAAGGAGGTCTATGATATTTTGAATAAGATCGAGATCTCCGGCGACAAACTGACCGCACAGAACGAGGAGACGGAGGCGCTGAAAAAAGTGCTGACGCTTTCAGAAAAACGTTTTGACAGCGGTTACGGCACCTACCTCGATGTCATTGCGGCCAAGCGGGCACTGCTGAACTCCCGTAACAACAAGATCGCTCTGAACGCCGAACTTGTCATCAACCAGGTCACACTCTACAAGGCGCTCGGCGGCGGATGGAAACCGGATAAGGGGCTGCAAAAACAGTAGCTGGCCGCCGCTTTTTGCTTTTTGCACCGCACTCCGTTTTTCCATTCAAAAAGAGAACCCTTTTTGGCGCTCTCTTTTCTTTTAAATCCCCCTTTGACCGTTCATGATCTCCTTCCCGGATTCGACTTTTTTCTTGCCGAAATGCCCGTCTGTTAGCGTTGATTGGCTACAATCCTTTTTAATTTAAAGCCGGAAAAGCAATGACAAAAATCATCAAATATTTTATTAATAACGCCCCTTTAAACCATATGCTCCTTTTGGTTCTTTTGATGGCAGGGGTTCTGGCGTACAT
>CAZNQJ010000324.1:0-2863 GCA_964575205.1 uncultured Campylobacterales bacterium
GCCGCTAACATATAACCGAATTATAACTTATTTCTTGACACAATGATTTAAAAACTATATAATCACTATAATTTATTACTATTAGTAAGTAATAGGTATAACAAAAATGAAGGAGCCACCCATGGCAAAAGTATTAAAAAAGAGAGCGGTGAAAAAAGTTGCAGGCAAAGTGATGAAAAAAGCGGTAGCCAAAAAAACCGTTGCCAAAAAAGACGCTAAAGCGGTAGGCAAGAAAGTGGCAAAAATTGTCTTGAAGAAAAAACCTGCCGACAAAAAAGCGGCCAAAAAAGTGGCCAAAAAAGCGGTGAAAAAAGTAGCGTAACCGGGCCTCTTTAAAAACTGCAGGATAGAGTAACTTCTATCCTAAAAATTTTTTCTCAGCCATTTTAGCGCATCCTCAAGGCTCTCTATCTCCCCATCCAACTGTTTATCATACGCTTTTTGCAATATCGCTTTAAACTTTTTCGAAGGTGTCAATCCCGCATTGATCAGATCGCGTCCCTGCAGAAGCGGTTTGAGAGGTTTTTCCAGGACATTCAAAGAGGCCGCCTTTTCCTGAAGCCAATCGCCGGCTTTGAAATCGCCTGATCGGGCCTCTTTCGTGCCACGGCCCAGAAAGTCGGCTTTTGCAAGAGTGATCAGCTCCCTGATGCTGACCTCTTGGGCTAAACGGCGGATGGCGGCATCGCCTGCCCTCTCTTTGTAAAACTGCAGCGGTTTGAGATGGTGCTTGACAAGAGGCAGGATACTCTCAATCAGCGTTTTTTCGTCGGTCACTCTTCCAAGCAGGGTCTGCGTCAGCGCAAGGGCTGCGATTTCATGGGCCGGGGCAGAGATCTTTCCGTCAATAGATTCGGTCGTATCCGCCTTGCCCAGATCGTGGCACAGGGCAGCAAGGGAGAGGCGCAGATTGGTTTTGGTATCGTCGCCGTGAAGCGTTGTCACTGCATCAATCACCATCATCGTATGGTTCCAGACATCGCCTTCGGGGTGGTATTTCGGATCCTGCGGCAGACCCTTGAGTGCTTTGAGTTCGGGAAAAGAGTCCAGCATTCCGAACGCATCCATCAAGGCAAAACCGACAGAAGGTCTTCTGCTTTTCAGAAGCAGTTTTTTCAACTCTTCAAAGATACGCTCTTTGGGCAGCTCATCGAGCATTTTTTTTGCGATCATCTCCCGGGCCAGCTCAAGCAGTTCCTCAGAAGCGGTCAGCTCAAAACGCGCGGCGAACTGTACGGCGCGGTAGAGCCTGAGGGGGTCTTCGACAAAGGTCCTGGGGCTGACAACGTTCAGCCGTTTTGCACGCAGGTCTCTCCGGCCGTTAAAAGGGTCAAGAATCTTTTTTGCTTTCAGGTCATAACCCACCGCGTTGATGGTGAAGTCGCGGCGCTCAGCCGCCTCTTTAAAGCTCAGTACGTCATTGAGTGTGACAGCAAAGCCTTTATGCCCCTGCGCGATCTTCTTCTCTCTTCGCGGAAGGGAGAAGTCTATCTCTAAATCTTTGAGCTGCAGTTTAACGACACCGAAGCTTTTGCCGACACTGTTGACCTTGCCGAACGGCAGCAGAAGGGTCTCGAGCTGATCGAGCCGGCTTAGGCCGAAGACTTCGATATCGATATCTTTGGAAGGGATCTCCAAAAGCGTATCACGCAGATAGCCGCCTACCACGACGGGACGGCATTTTTTTGCTATGAGGTGATCAATGACGGGAAGCAGAGCGGAGGGAAGGCGAATCATGACTCTATTGTAGCGTATCTCCAGGCTCTTCTGCCCGTTTAAGCCGCTTTGATCATACTTTTAAGAGAGAAGCCGAAACGGGACCCTTCGCCCACCTTGCTCTCGATGATCAACTCGCTGTTGTGCAGTTTCAGGATGTAACTCACGATGGCCAGTCCAAGGCCCAATGAGTTGTCCCAGGTGTTTTTGTTGACGCGGTAGAACTTTGAAGAGACTTTGTCGAGGTCGCTTTCGCCGATACCCATCCCTTTGTCAATCACCATCAGTGTGTCGTTGCTTATACTGACCGTAACATCATCTTCGGAGTATTTAAGCGCATTGTCGATGAGATTGGTCAGCACATTGTCGAGCATCTCTTTATCCGCGTTGACCATGCACTCTTCGCCGGTGAAAAGGATCTCCCTGTCGCGATACTTTTTAGAGAGGTTCAGTGTGACATCCTGAATCAGATCGGCGAGATTGAAAAGTGTCGGATGGATGGTAAAATCATTGTTCTCAAGTTTGACCGAGAGGGCAAGACGGTCGATCATATAGGTGATCTTTCTTGCGTTGGAGAGGATCTTTTCCAGGAAACGGTCTCTGATCTTGGGGTTGATCTGCGGATCATCCATGATGGTGTCGGCATAGCCCATGATCGAGGCGATAGGGTTTTTGAACTCGTGGGAGATGGCGGAGAGAATATCGTTGCGCTGTTTGTTCACAAGGCGAAGCTTGGCCGTGTATTTGCGTTTTTGTTTGTCCCTTGTTGCCAGTTTTTTGGCCAGATCCTTGAGGTTAAGCGCAATATGCAGAAACTCGCTGAAGTAGCGGGTCTTGATGACGGCCTTGTAGTTTTTATTAGAAACCTCTTCAAGATATTTGGCGATCTGTGCAATGTCATAACGCACACGTTTGCTCATCTGGTATGCCGCGATCAGTCCGATGATCATGAAAATAACAAAGATCAAGAGCAGGCGTGACCAGAGCGTGTAGAAGTTTGACATTATGGTGTGCAGCGGCGTAGCAAGGCGAATGAAGATGATCTGGTCATCAACGAGTATCTTTTTGGCGACGTAGAGGTAGTGGATGTGGTTTGTATCGGAGTAGCGGGTATCAATACCCAGCCCGTCGCGTCTGGCCTGCATGA
>CAZNQJ010000325.1:0-2855 GCA_964575205.1 uncultured Campylobacterales bacterium
ATTTTGAAGACATGGAAGACAAAAGTGTTATGCTGGTGGATGATGGGGCAGAGAGCGGACTGAAGCTTATGTCAGCAATCAAAACGGTTTTGGCGATGAACCCCAAAGCCGTCTATGTCGCCGTACCGGTTTTGCCTTCTGATCTGCTGGATGGCCTGGAACCTTTAACCGATGATATATTTTTAGTCTCAGCCCTGGATGATTATGTTATGACTGAGAGTTATTACGAAGTGTTTGAACCTGTCAGCGATGAACAGATCGAGCAATACCTTGGAGAATAAGATGGACTATAACGTATTAATTGACTTAGACAACAAAAACGAAGAGTATGCGCTGGACACTGTGGCAAAACAGGCAAACGGTTCCGTCTGGCTCAAAAGCGGCAAGACAGTGATGCTGGCGACCGTCGTGATCGATGAGGAGGAGTTCGCCGGGGGCGAGTTTCTGCCGTTGACGGTGCAGTATATCGAAAAAGCGTATGCTGCAGGCAGGTTCCCGGGAGGCTATATAAAACGCGAGAGCAAACCAAGCGATTTCGAGGCCTTGACGTCGCGTATCATCGACCGCTCCCTGCGCCCGCTATTTCCGCAAGGCTTCACCAGCACGATACAGATCACAGTTATGGTGCTGAGCGCCGATGCCGATAGCGACCTTCAAGCCCTTGCACTAAATGCAGCCTCAGCTGCACTTTTTGTCTCGGACATTGCTATCAAGACCTCCGTCACAGCCTGCCGAATTGCCAAAGTCGAAGGGGCATTGATCGTCAATCCGACGATGCCGCAACTCCTTGCGAGCAGCGTAGATCTTTTTGTCGCCGGCAGCAGAGACGACCTGCTGATGATAGAGATGAAAGTGCAGGGTTCCGTGGAGATAGAACTGCTCTCAACGGCGATGGTCGACCCGATGATCGATCCGGCAATGGGGGTGGATACGATGGAGACCTATCATGCCAACATACTGCCGGAAGAGGAGTTCATAGAGCTCCTTGCGCTGGCGCAATCGGAACTGAAAAATGCCAATGAAGCATACGAGAAGGTCTTTGACCCTTATGTCAAGGCGCCAAAGGAGATGATCCTTCACGAGGTGGGCGGCACGCAAGAGATCGAGGCGTATATTCTTGAACACTATGGTGATGCCATCAGCGAAGCGATCAGGCAGATGGCCAAAAGTGAACGTTCCAATGCCCTGAACAAGATACGTGAGACGATTTTGCAAGGTCATGCGGAGTGGGACAAAGAACATGTCAGAAAGGCGCTGATCAACGTTAAAAAAACGATGGTACGCGGACAGATCCTAAGCGATGGGATCCGTGCCGACGGGCGCGCGCCAGATGAGATACGTCCGATCGACATTAAGACCAATATTCTGCCGTCCGCCCATGCGTCCTGCCTCTTTACGCGGGGAGAGACGCAGGCGCTTGTCGTTCTGACCCTCGGCGGCGATAAAGATGCGCAGATGTATGAAAATCTTACCGACACCGCGCAGCAGAACGAACGCTTTATGGTGCACTACAACTTCCCGGGATTTTCAGTGGGCGAAGCTTCCCAGATCGGCGCGCCGAGACGCCGCGAACTCGGCCACGGCAATCTTGCCAAAAGGGCGCTGGAGTGTACGCTTGAATCCCCGGGCCATACGATCCGTCTTGTCTCGGAGATTTTGGAGTCCAACGG
This sequence comes from uncultured Campylobacterales bacterium, assembly GCA_964575205.1. Taxonomy (GTDB): domain Bacteria; phylum Campylobacterota; class Campylobacteria; order Campylobacterales; family Sulfurimonadaceae; genus Sulfonitrofixus. The sequence continues at coordinate 1,671 of CAZNQJ010000325.1, forward strand.
CTCCTCTTCGATGGCCACGGTGTGCGGCGGTTATATGGCGATGCGCGCCGGCGAGATCGAACTGACCGATACCATCGCCGGAATCGCGATGGGAATGGTCTCTGAAGGCTCCGAGTATGTGATCCTCTCCGACATAACAGGTCTTGAAGATCATGACGGCGATCTCGATTTTAAAGTCACCGGTTCAAAAGAGGGGATCTCCGCGCTTCAGATGGACATCAAACTCGGCGGCATCAGTCTGGAAGTGCTTAAGAAGGCGCTGTTCCAGGCAAAAGAGGGGCGCAGCCATATTATTGACATTATGACTGAGGCCGAAAAAAAGATTGAGTTCAATACCGATCTGCCGACAAATGATATTTTTCATATTGATCCCTCCCGTGTCGCCGAGATCATCGGCCAGGCAGGCAAGACGATCCGCTCGATCATAGAGAAATTCGAGGTGGCGATCGATATTGACCGCAAAGGCGGCAAGGTCAAGGTCTCGGGCAGCAACCGCGAAGGGGTCAAAGCGGCACGCCAATATATCGAGGAGATCGCGACGCAAGAGCGCGAGCCGCTGCCGGAGTATCAGGTAGGCGATATCGTGGAAGGCAAGGTCAAGCGTATCGTCGATTTCGGCGCTTTTATCGAACTTCCGGGCGGTGTGGACGGACTGCTGCACATCTCCAAGATCTCGGACGAACACATCAAAAATATTACGGATGTGATCAGCATCGGCGATGCGATCAGTGTTGAGATCCTGGAATTTAAAGGCAACAAGATCAGCCTCGGCCGCGCCAAATCCCAGTAAAAAGTGTCAGCTTCGGCACATCCTGTACAAAAGTTTAGCGCTCGGCGTACCGATGTACGCTGTCGGCTAAACGTTTTGCACAATCTGCACCAAAACAAGGGTACCGCTCGCAAAGCGATGTTTCCTTGAAATCTGACACTTTTACGACTTTTGTTTGAAAAATGCGAGCTTTGCCGCTTTTTTATAATCCAATAGCCGTAATTTAAATGAAAAAAGTTTTTCATTTAAACAAACATTTATAACCCACTCACTATAATTGCGCACACAAAGTATTAAGTAGGGACATGGCTCGCATTTATGTGGCCATGGCTCACCGCTTCAGGTGGGTTACGCTAGCCGAACAGACTTTGATTATATTACGGAGAACTACAATGAAAAAGATTTTAATCCTTATG
>CAZNQJ010000326.1:0-2846 GCA_964575205.1 uncultured Campylobacterales bacterium
CGTTCTCATCGCCGATAAGATTATAATAGTCCTCGTCATCACGTTTGTCGCGCGGGTCCAGCCTGTAGCGTGCGATCTTGTTGAGACCGACAGCACCGACGAAATCTTCACGCATCAATATGGTTCCGCACCCGGCAACACAGCAGCCGCACTCTATGCAGCGGTCAAGCTCGTAGATCTCATCGCTCAGATCCGGGTCCATCCGCTCTTCCAGTGCGTTAATGTCTGTCTCTTTCGCCTTCTCTTCATGAATCCAGGTCTCCAGGCGGTTGGTCATCGTACTCATCCATTTTCCGCTGAAAACGGAGAGGTCTCCGATGAGTTCAAACACCGGCAGAGGGGCCAGCGATATCTCGGCTTCCATTTTACTGGTAAGCGCACGACAGGCAAGCCCCGGACGGCCGTTGATGATCATGCCGCAGCTGCCGCAGATGCCGGCACGGCAGACAAAATCGAACTTCAGGGAGTTCTCCTGGTGCTGGCGGATCTCATTGAGCGCAATAAAGAGTGTCATCCCCGGTGCCTCTTCGATCTCGAATGTTTCGACGCGGGGGACATCCTCTTTGATCTGCGGGTTGTAACGCAGGATTGAGATCTTTAAAATACGCCCCGCCCGGCTCTTTTCGCTCATCATCTACTCCTTCTCGGGTTTTTCATCGAGACGCTCATTTCTGCCCCGGTAGCATTCGGGCAGAAGATCCCGATAGGACATCAGCGCCTCTTGGATCTCGAAGCGGTCTTTGCCCTGCGCTGTCAATTTTTCGCGCAGCTGATCGACCTCTTCCTGTCGTTTCACAGAATCGGGATGATGGATCGTCATATCTTTGCCGTAGCCTCTGAAGCCCGGCGGAAGCTCCATCGCATTGATATCGATAGTCTCATAGCTCAGCGTCGGCATCACATCATCTTCATGCTTCCACATCGTGATGGTGCGGTTAAGATACTCGGCATCGTTCCGCTCGGGATAATCTTCGCGCGAATGGGCTCCGCGGCTCTCTCTTCTCTCCAGTGCACCCTTGGCTACGCAGAGCGCAAGTTTCAGCATACGCTGGGTACGGTAGGCATTGACAAGCTCCGGGTTGGCTGTCAGTGTCTTGGCCTTCACTTCGATGTTCTTTGAGCGCAGCAGCAGACCTTCCAGCGCATTGACGGCCTCCTGAAGATCGGTTTCGTTTCTGAATATACCGACTTTCTCCATCATGATCTCTTCCATGCTTGCACGCAGCTGGTAGCCGTCTTCAGGCTCTGCCTTCGCTTTTAAAAGAAGATCCAGTCTCCCCTGCTCTTTGTCGATAAAGCTTTTGATGCGCTCAGTCGAGATGCCTACGTTACTCTGATGGCTCTCGCAGTAGTCCGAAATATATTCCGACACCAGCATACCTGAGACAACCGTTTCGGCTACGGAGTTTCCGCCGAGGCGGTTAAAACCGTGCAGATCCCAGCAGGCTGCCTCCCCGCAGGAGAAGAGCCCCTTAAGTGTCCGGCTCTCCCCGCGGTGGTCTGTTCGTATGCCGCCCATGGAGTAGTGCTGTGTCGGACGGACAGGGATGGGATCAACCGCCGGGTCGATGCCCAGAAAGCTTTCGCAGATCTCTTTGACTTCGCGCAGGTTCTTCTCGATATGCTCCCGGCCGAGATTGGTGATATCAAGCCAGAGGTGATCGCCGTACCGCGATTTGACCCCCTTGCCCTTGCGCATATGCTCGACCATACGGCGGCTGACGACATCCCGGCTTGCCAGCTCTTTCTTCTCGGGCTCGTAATCCGGCATAAAGCGGTAGCCGTCAACATCGGTCAGGAGTCCGCCGTCACCCCGGCACCCCTCCGTCGTCAGGATGCCTACCGGCACAATGGCCGTCGGATGGAACTGGATCGCCTCCATATTTCCCAGGGTCGCCACGCCTGTCTCAAGGGCGATCGCCTGCCCCATCCCCTGGCAGATCACCGCATTCGTCGAGACCTTGTAGATGCGCCCGTAGCCGCCCGTGGCGACTACCGTTGCTTTTGCGATATAGGCAACGAGCTCGCCCGTGATGAGATTGCGGGCAACGGCGCCGTAGCACCTCTTCTCTTCATGGATCAGCGCTACGGCTTCCATCCTTTCATGGACTTCGATCTTGTCTTGATGGGCTTTGTTGTCCATCGCAAAAAGCATGGAGTGGCCGGTGCCGTCCGAGGTGTAACAGGTGCGCCACTTCTTGGTCCCGCCGAAATCACGGGCATTGATCAGCCCGTGCGCTTCCTCTTTTTCTGTAATGGTCACATGTTCGGCGTTGATGACGACCTTTCGGTCGCCTGCTCTGACACGCGTCCAGGGGACGCCCCATGCCGCCAGCTGACGGATCGCTTTGGGCGCCGTATTGGTGAACATGCGTACGATCTGCTGGTCTGCGCCCCAGTCGCTCCCTTTGACCGTATCTTCAAAATGGACATCTTCATTGTCGCCCTCACCTTTGATGGTGTTTCCGAGGCTTGCCTGCATGCCGCCCTGCGCTGCCGCGGAATGGGAGCGTTTGGGCGGGATCAGTGACAGTATGATGCAGTCATGCCCCCGCTCTTTTACGCCGGTAGCACTCCTGAGCCCCGCCAGACCGCCGCCGATGACCAGCACATCCGTATAGGTTATTTTCATCTAACATCTCCCTGTTTTGACAGGGTGCTTTCAGGATGGTAGCGCTCCCCCGCATTGGCCTGATGTTCATAGCCTATTTTCATATAGCTCGCGATACTCAAAAGACCCAATGTCATAAAAAATGCGATCAGACCATAGGCAGATTTTTTCAGTATTTTCCTGCTTCGCTTCGCATTGCCGCCTTCAAACCAGCCCCATTTGATAGCGACACGGT
>CAZNQJ010000327.1:0-2839 GCA_964575205.1 uncultured Campylobacterales bacterium
TCGTATTTTACGGCTTCCGCATCACCTTTCAGCAGATCGCAGAAGTTGGGGTCCAGGGTTTTATGGTCTCGCTTTTGATGCTCTCATCAACGATGGTCATCGGGATATGGCTGGGACAGAAGATATTCAAGATGGACAGAGACACCTCTATCTTGAATGCTGCAGGTGCCTCTGTATGCGGTGCGGCTGCGGTACTGGCGACAGAACCTGTACTGAAAGCCGAAGAGCATAAAACGGCCGTAGCCGTCTCTATGGTTGTCCTTTTCGGTACGATCTCGATGTTTCTGTACCCGGTACTCTACTCAACGATAATCGAACACGCAACAGGCTTTCTGCATATGGATCCGAAAGCCTTCGGAATCTATGTGGGCGGTACGATCCATGAGGTCGCACAGGTGGTTGCCGTTCCTGCCTCTGTTCCGGGCGCACCGGTCGATATGGCAAACACGGCCGTTATCGTCAAGATGACCCGTGTTATCATGATCGCGCCGATGCTGATCGTTTTGGGGCTTATCCTGAGCTTTACGGCAAAACGCTCCGGCGGCGAAACCGGAAAACTCAAACTTGTTATTCCCTGGTTCGCAGTCTATTTCATAGGTATGGCAGGTGTAAACTCATTGATACACGGCTACACGCTGAGTGCACCGCAGGATACGGCAATGATGATCAAAAACCTTATCGGCAACATCAATGTAATCGATACCTTTCTTTTGACGATGGCGATGACGGCACTGGGTATGGGAACACGCTTTGCTAAGTTCAAGGGTCTTGGCCTGGCACCGATCTATACGGCAGGTGGCATGTTCGTCTGGCTGGTCGTCGGCGGTTTCCTTATCACCAAGTGGGTGGTCGCTACCTTCTAATGCTTTCGGGCTCTGCCCGTGTACCGCTTAATAATCTTCCTCAATACAGCTGCAATCAGACGTAAAAGAGCGATACTCAGATAGATAACCAGGGCGAAGATAAAAGGGTGATAGTAATTGCCTCGATCTGACATCATTTCCATGCGTGACCCGAAATCGGTGAGCAGGTCGGGATGAAAAACCGGAGCAGAGAGAATCACGATAAGCAGGTAGATAAGCAGCTCTTTTTTCATTCAGAACCTTCATAGAGTTTATCCAGCATCATCTGCAGGGATATCTTGCCGTTAAATTCATTTTTACTGATAGTATAGCTGCAGCAGAGCCTTCTGTTGGCAGGCATCTGATAGCGCTGTTTAAAGGCGATCAGGTCATGTTTTACAATGCCGTCTACAAGCTGAATTCCGATACGGCTGTGGTCGCGCTCCTTACCCATATAGGTAACACTGGCCACATAGGCGTCTTTGGCAAGGAAGCGCGGTCGCGGATTGGCTTCGCCGAAGGGCTCATAGGCGTCCAGGAGCTTCAGTAGATTGTGATTGATGGCACTGGGTATCAACTCGCCGATGAGCTCCTCCTGCGGCGTAAATGCTTCGGGATCTATCTTGGCGGCGACTGCATTTATCCCCTTTCTGAACGTACCGATATTATCAACAGGCATAGCGAGCCCTGCGGCCATCATGTGCCCGCCGAAGGCTTCGAGAAAGGGTGCCTGGGACTTGATCAGTTCATAGATACTGACAGCGCCGATACTGCGCGCACTCCCCTTTGCCCGTCCTTCCGTGATGCTCAGGACAATGGCCGGGCGCCCAAACCGGTGCACAAGCCGCGAGGCGACGATGCCCACAACCCCCTCGTTCCACTCTTCGCCGGCAACGACGATGACATTATCGCCCATAATGACCTGCGACATCGCCTCTTCCGTGACATCGGCCTCGATCGCTTTGCGCAGGTCGTTGAGCTGGTTAAGCAGTTCAAACTGCTTGAAAGCGCTCTGCTGGGTCTCGGCGGTCAAGAACGCAAGCGCGATGGACGCGTCTTCCAGCCTTCCGGCGGAGTTGATGCGCGGGGCGATCTGAAAGCCGATATCCTCGGCGCTCAGTGCCGACTTGTTCAGAAATTCCCTGATGATGACAAAGGCAGGAAGCGTGCTCGTGCGCATCTGCTGCAGTCCGTGCTGGACAATCGCCCGGTTGATGCCGATCAGCGGCATCACATCCGCTACGACGGCCAGGGCAAGCAGCGGAAGGTACTGCGACATGTTGATATCGAGCGAGAGCTCTTTTTTAACAAGCACCAGAACCAGCCAGGCCACCTGCGCTCCGCAGATCTCCTTGAAAGGGTAGGTGTCGTCAGAAAGTTTGGGATCGACGATGGTGTAGACGTCCGGAAGCGTATCGGAGGGTGTGTGGTGATCGGTGATGATAAGATCGATACCGCGGGTTTTGCACACTTCGGCTGCTCCGTAGGCATTGATGCCGTTATCGACGGTAAAGACAAGGTCGGCTTCGACTCTCTCCAGAACCGTCGGTGACACCCCGTAACCGTCGCTGAAACGGTTCGGGATGATCACATCCAGGGGGTAGCCCAGTTCTCTGAAAAAAAGCGTTGTCAGTGACGTTGCCGTTACACCGTCGACATCGTAGTCACCGACAAGGGTGATGCGCTCATTGCTGCGGATAGCATCGGCAATACGTTTAGCCGCTTTGGGTGCGTTTAAGAGGAGAGCGGGATCAGGTATATCGGAGAGTTTGGAAAAACCGTCACAAAAACGCTCGTCAAGTTTGCGTTTAAGTGCTTCCAGATCGAGCTTGGGGACCTTAGGCGCGCTCTGCATTTTCTAGAGAGGCTTTGACAAATGCCAGGATTGAAGGGTTTGGTGTCTGCAGACGTGAGGTAAACTCCGGATGGAACTGAACGCCAAGGAACCAGGTGTGCCCCGGGATCTCAACCGTCTCGATAAGACCGTTGGATTCGCC
>CAZNQJ010000328.1:0-1540 GCA_964575205.1 uncultured Campylobacterales bacterium
CGCCATTCCCACCGGAAATCTCACTTCGTTAAAATCAGAAGGCGGATTAAAAGTACAGATGAGAGTTCCATTGCCGATGGTCGAGATACGTCATGAATTTGAACTGCCAAAAAAAGTAATTGAAGAGTTCAAACGCAACAAGCCGGACTTTGACGATGCGGTCTTCAAGAAAGTAGCCAATGCTTTTAGCAATGCCGAAAACAATGTCATTTTATCGGGCTTAAAAGAGGCCCACATAGAAGGTATCCTTTCCAATCTCTCCTACAAACCAATTAAAGCAAAAGATACAAAAGGGCTCATCGATGCGGTATCGTCGATGTTGGCTGCATTTGCTTCAGAGTTTGTAGGCGGGTCGTATAAACTCATACTGTCTACGGCGACGCTTATCAAGCTTGTGGGAGAAAGTGAGGCTGGCGTGAGCGTTAAAGAGCGTCTTGAATCGCTGCTGGGTACAAACTTTTTTGTCGTTTGTGAAGCGATTGGCAATGACAGGATCTTGGCAATATCGCAGCGCGGAGGAGATTTTACATTTTACAACGGACTCGATGTCAGTATTGGCTATGTCGAGGAAAAAAAGGATAGCTTCACACTATTTATGATGGAAAGCTGTTCATTTCGTGTCATTAACCCAGAAGCAGCGCTCTTGATTACATTGTAAATTTTCAGGGGGATCATGTTCCCCTTTAAAAGTAGAAAGTAATTCTGTTTCTCCAAAATCGCAAGATAGCCAATACAGCAGGACATTAGAGGTCTGGTGATAACGATAACTTTTTCCGGGTCTTGCAACACCGGACTTGCAGAGCGGCACGCTATATCTAATACACGTAGGTCGCGCGTCCTTTATGTTTGGCTTTGTACATGGCGGCGTCAGCTGCTGAAAGCAGATCGTCGGTTGTCTTACCGTCGTCAGGATAGATGGCGATACTGCAACTGATATACCACGCCTCCCCATCAAGAATAAACGCTCTCTCCAGTGTTTTTATCAGCGCCTCTGCCATCTGGGTGATCTCCTCTTTGCTCGAAAGGTTTTCCAACACAAGAGCAAACTTGTTTGTATTGCGTTGATACTGCGCTGTTAAGTGTGTAACGCGATCGAGAAACAGATAACGGTTCGGAATGCCTGTAAGGTGATCGTAATGGGCCAGATAATGCAGTCGTTCAGCCTTTCTTATGCGTTCTGTGCTATCTCTGTTTATACCTAAAGCGCCTATCATCTGCTCATTGTCATCATAGATAGACACACACATGGATTCTATCCATCCGAGATGGCCGTCTTTGTGCAGCATCCTGATCTCACCGCTCCATTTACCGAATTTATCCACCGCAGAGATGAGCTCTTCGGTGATCTTGCCACTCGCTTCAGGCACATGCAGCATATTGACAGGCTGGCCGATCGCCTCTTCTCTTGTGTAGCCATACAGCGATTGCGCACCTTTGTTCCAGTCAATAATCGTACCCTTTAAATCAGTGACAACTACTGCATCAAACAGGTAATCGAAAGCCTTGGCACGCTGTTAAGTATCTTTGGTTTCGTTTTTCT
>CAZNQJ010000328.1:1550-2832 GCA_964575205.1 uncultured Campylobacterales bacterium
CCTACTTTGTTGGAATCATAATAACACCAAAAACACTATTTTATTTTCTGCAGATGATTCCTGTTAAAGCTCTTTCCGGTGTCAACTGAATAGGCACTTTGCAATACCGATTTTAATCGACCTTATCTTATTTTAGCGGTGCCCTTTATTATGCGTGGTTCTTTCCTTCTCTATTGTAAATACTGCCGTGTTGGCAGCGAATCCTTAACGCTCCCTTTTTTCGCCGCCATTGAAGGCAGGGATTATCCAAGCATTTACTAACTTTCCTGTATTATTACGCCATAAAACACAAACTCTATAATAGTAAAAGGATACATATGAATTTCGTACCACTCGGAAAACGTGTGCTTGTTTCTCGAACAGAAGAGGCAAAGACCACCGCGTCTGGGATCATTATTCCTGACAATGCAACTGAAAAACCGTCACAAGGGAAGGTTGTCGCCATCTCTTCTGAAGTTGAGAACGTCAATGTCAATGACACCGTTGTATTTGGAAAATATGCTGGTAATGAACTCAAACTCGATGGGGTAACCTATCTTGTCATCGAAGTAGACGATCTGCTCGGTATCATCAAATAATATAACAAAGATTTCTCTCTTGGGCTTTCTGCCGAAGAGAACGCAGTGTTAACGCAGGCAACGGAATTACTTCTGTTGCCGATATAAATAGATGAAGGTTCCCTTCATTTTATGAAATAAAATTAAGGAAATAAACAATGGCAAAAGAGATCAACTATTCAGACAATGCCCGTAACGCATTGGCACAGGGTGTACAAAAACTTACCGATGCGGTGAAAGTAACGATGGGGCCGCGCGGCCGAAACGTGCTTATTCAGCGTTCATACGGTTCGCCGATCATCACAAAAGACGGTGTAACGGTTGCACGTGAGATCGAACTGAAAGACCCGCTTGAAAACATGGGTGCCCAGCTGGTCAAACAGGTCTCCTCCAACACGGCGGATGAGGCGGGTGACGGTACGACCACGGCAACCGTTCTGGCTAACGCGATCTTCTCCGAAGGCCTTCGCAACATCACGGCGGGGGCCAACCCGGTTGAAGTGAAACGCGGCATGGATAAGGCCCTGGCAGAGATCTTGAGCCACCTCAGTGATGCGTCAATGAAAGTAGCGGGCAAAAAAGAGATCGCGCAGGTCGCAAGTATCTCTGCAAACTCGGACACAGCGATCGGTGATATGATCGCTGAAGCGATGGAAAAAGTCGGACAGGACGGTGTCATCACCGTCGAAGAGGCAAAAGGGATCAGTGACGAGCTTGACGTTGTT
>CAZNQJ010000329.1:0-2823 GCA_964575205.1 uncultured Campylobacterales bacterium
GCAAGACGGTTGAGTATCACCTCGACATACTCCCGCCTGATGCGTTCGACTTTCGCCTTGATATCGTAGGCCTCATCCAGAAGCTCATTTCTGAACTTGTAGACGATCTTGCGCTGCTCATTCGCGACGTCATCGTATTCGACAATGTTTTTACGCCCTTCAAAATGGAGGTTCTCCACTTTTTTCTGCGCCTTTTCGACCGCACGTGTTACCATCTTCGACTCGATGTATTCACCGTCTTCGACACCCAGACGCTCCATGATGGTCTTGATGCGGTCACTGCCGAAGATACGGAGCAGACTGTCCTCCAGGGAGAGATAGAAACGCGAACTTCCCGGATCGCCCTGGCGTCCCGCACGCCCGCGAAGCTGGTTGTCAATGCGGCGGTTTTCATGGCGTTCCGTACCGATGATACAGAGACCGCCGAGCGCTTTGATCTCGTCTGATATCTTGATGTCGACCCCGCGGCCGGCCATGTTGGTCGCAATCGTGACGGCCCCTTTGGCGCCGGCATTTTTAATGATCTCGCCCTCCTGCTCATGGTTCTTCGCATTCAAAACGGTATGGGCGATCTTCTCTTTTTTCAGAAGTTCGTGCAGTGCCTCGGACCTTTCGATCGAAGCGGTTCCCACAAGTACAGGACGGCCGACCTGTGCCAGGGCCTTGATCTCGGTAATGACCGCCTCGAACTTCTCTTTCTCCGTTTTATAGATAAGATCGTTCTGATCAATACGCTGAATAGGCACATTGGTCGGAATCGAGACGACATCAAGATTGTAGATCTGTGCGAACTCTGTCGCTTCTGTCTGCGCCGTACCCGTCATACCGGCGAGTTTATCATACATACGGAAATAGTTCTGGAAAGTGATATCGGCAAGAGTCTGGGTCTCCTCTTTGATAGCGACACCCTCTTTCGCCTCGAGCGCCTGGTGAAGCCCCTCCGAGAAGCGGCGCCCCTCGCTCAGACGGCCCGTAAACTCATCGACGATGACTACTTCGCCCTCTTTGATCACATAATCCACATCTTTGACAAAAAGATAGTTTGCCTTCAGTGCCTGATCCATATGGTGCGAAAGCGCTGAATTCTCGATCGCATAGAGGTTCTCAACGCCGAATAGTTTTTCAGCCTTGGCGATCCCCTCTTCTGTCGTCAGGACGACTTTGTCTTTCTCATCAACGGTAAAGTCGACATCTTTTTCCATCTGCCTCGCAACATTATCCGCCAACGAGTATTTTTCAAGCGTTCGCTCGACCGGCCCCGAGATGATAAGAGGCGTACGCGCTTCGTCGATCAGAATGGAGTCGACTTCATCCACGATGACGAAGTGGTGCCCGCGCTGCGCCATCTGCTCTTTCGAGAAGCTCATGTTGTCGCGGAGGTAGTCAAAACCGAACTCATTATTGGTACCGTAGGTGATATCCGCCTGGTAGCCGGCAATTTTTTGGACAGGGTCATGGCTTTTCTCCAGGATCGTACCGACACTCAGCCCCAAAAAGTTGTAGAGCGGCTCAAGATCACGGGCATCGCGCGATGCAAGATAGTCATTGACCGTGACAACATGGACACCCTTGCCCAAAATAGCGTTCAGTACGACAGGCAGTGTCGCCACAAGCGTCTTTCCCTCGCCTGTTTTCATCTCGGCGATGCGTCCTTCGTGCAGCACCATGCCGCCGATCAGCTGTACATCAAAGTGGCGCATGCCAAGCACCCGTTTACTCGCCTCGCGGGTTATGGCAAACGAATCGATTAAAACGTCATCCAGGCTCTTTTCTCCAGAAAGCACCTCCTGCTTGATCGCCTCGAAAGCCGCGATAAGCGCATCATCGGCAAGAGCTGCGTACTTCTCTTCCAATGCATTTATCTTGTTTACACGTTTTATATATTTTTTAAGTTCACGGTCATTTTTTGTACCGAAAATCTTTCCAAAAGTAGTTTGAATCATGGGCTGTCTGTTCCATTATCTGTAAGGTTGGAGGATTATATCTCAGCAATGCTATACTTTTTATGAAAGCCTTGTTTCAGGGAGAAAAGAGGTGAAATATTAGTTAATATCACTTTTTATGTTGCCTCTTTGCCGCTATAATTAGAACCACTGTAACCCAAAGGAATTTTATGCGACTCTTCTTTGCCGCTCTGCTCACTGTCACATCACTTTTTGCACTGAGCGAAACGACCGATACCATGCAGGCTGACTTTGTTCAGACCATCACCGACGATAAAAACACGACCATCACCTACCGCGGCGATATGCTTGCGAAACGTCCCAACATGGCGATGTGGCACTATAGCGAGCCTTTTGAAAAAACCGTCTATATCGCCGCAAACAGTGTGACGATCGTCGAACCTGAACTGGAACAGGCCATTGTCAAAAAACTCGACGGCAGTATCGACATTCTTGGTATTTTGGCATCGGCACGACAGGTTGCCAAAGAGCGTTATGCCGCCTATTACAATGCTAAAGAATACGACATAACCATGCAAGGCGATAAGATCAGGACCATCCGCTATACGGATGCCTTCGACAATAAAGTCACTATTGTTTTTGACAGACAGCTGATCAACCAGGCTATAGACGACAGCCGTTTTAAAGCCGTGATCCCTGAAGGGTTTGATATTATTTCAGAATAAGATCTGCCTCGTCCCTGCCTGATAATACAGTGTCATGTTCTGCTAAACAGACTACACCTGCTTTCCGAGACAATGCCAAACGACGGCATCTGTCCAACCAAAAAAATCTTTTGATGCAAAGTTCTCTCTTTTTTTAATGTATAATGGTTTTACCGAGCTCATTCAATAGGCCAGTTATGAAAAACATTGAAGAG
>CAZNQJ010000330.1:0-2820 GCA_964575205.1 uncultured Campylobacterales bacterium
GCGCATCTGCACACCACATGGCGGCTTATGAGGACGCAGGCATCTATATCCCTGAAACTTCACCACACTTAGACATGGTGTTTTAAGCCGCTCTTTTTTTCATATACAACACTCCTAAAAATGGTGCTCTCATCAGGGAGCATCGACTCCCCCCCCCAGCCAAACAATCTACATACATATCACATCATTTTTAATCGCACATAATTTTATAACAGTGAATTTTCAACGCCTGACCCGTTATTGGTCATCGCAGTATTGGCTGTTTTTCGGCAGGATTGAAGTATAACCGGCGATCCGGGAGTCGGTAGTAAATGCGGCAGCAGCGGCAAGTAAAATAGCGACAAGAAGTTTTTCTTGCCGTCCGCAAATTAACTACGAAAGCCTTTGTTACGAAACCACAATAAAATCAAATAGCCCTTTCTTGTCTTCTTATCCTCCACTACCGTCTCCACCCGTTGGCTGAACACATTTGAACGTTATTTTCGAAAAGGTACCTCCCAATATAACGACAGTCGAAGTCGTCCATGTCGATGTGCCTCCCGCTAAGGCGCATAGTGCCATTTGTCCAGCAATGAATAAAAGGGTTGCAGAAAGAATGATCAAGACCGTAACTGCGAAAATGACAAGCGGACTTTTCAAAGGGGAACTCTCGTCGTAAACTCCCGCCGTACGTGCAGGGAGTACGCTCCTTAAAATGTCAAGCGTTATTGTATTGCCATTTGCAGTGACCATGATGTGAAACTTGTCCGTCAACTCTGTGACTGCCGCTTCTGCTTGCTGTATCTGATCATCCAGATCTACAAGCGTGATGCGGTAGTAATTCGTATCATCCGTTTGGTCCATTAACTCAATTGCCTTTTCTATTTCAGTGCCGGGTGTAAACGCAATCTCCTTGGAAATGCCATCTAACTTTATTCGGCCATAGACCGTGGAATTGGTGTCGCTGGCGAGGGTTGTAATAGCTAATTTCGCCCCGTCGAGATCACCCCCATAGACACTTCCCTCGGCTACAGTCGGTTCATCTTCCTTGGAACTCGATCTGCACCCGGTAAGCATTATTTGTGTAACAAAGGGCAAGCTAATACCCATTGAAAAAGATTTTTTAATGAAATCACGTCTACTGAAATACTCCAACATGACATTAATCCCCCCGATCGAAATAAAGTAATGGACTCGTTTCAAACAGCCCAACGAACGATTTCTCAATATTTTCATATATTTTTACTTAAAATAATAAAAATAAACCAAAAACAATCGTCTAAAAAAAGGTGCAGGCTAAATTGGCACTTACTTAAGCAAAACGAGTCGTAAAATTCGGAGGGTAAAGAGACTGATTTAGTGGAATAAAACTGGCTTGTGACGGAACTTTAGGTGACAACCGACTACTTTGCTCTGTTGCCAGATAACAATAAAGTCCCGTTTACGAGTGGGTCATCACCTGCCCCTAAAATTCTTAACAATCACTTTTTATGAGTGAATAAGTGTTCCGCACGGCTGTACAACGAGCACAAGAGCGTTTAGATGAGATCTTCATTATTCAAAAGTATATTATTTTCCTATATAGAATATTAATATATAGGAAATATATATATTGTGCTATACTCTTTAATTTAAGAGTGAGGGAATTTATCATGTTTAAAAGTGGCAGCCCTGTCAAAGGCAAAGAATTTATTGATCGAAAAAAGCATCTCCCATTGTTTAAATCCTATCTTAGCAACAATCAACACATCATGATAAAAGCTCCGCGGAGATTTGGTAAGACTTCACTTATCAAGCATATTTTTGAATATGAAAAAAGTTATGAATTTATCTATGTGGATGTACGGCTTGCGACTTCTTTGAAGTCGCTTTCAAATCAACTCATTGATAAAGCATACGCTTTGGTGAAAATAGATAATTTCATCAGACAGACGAAAGATTCGCTCTATAAACTTCTTCAATCCATTAAACAGATCAAAGTAAGCGATGTAGCAGAAGTTTCTATAGAATATGTTACAAAAGAGAGTGATGAGACGGAGTATTTCATACACTCTTTAGATGTCATACAAAAAATAGCTGCCTCAAAGGGTGCCAACGTCAAGCTTATTTTTGATGAGTTTCAAGATATTACAAAACTCGGTGATAAAAATATCCTTGAAGTATTGCGCTCCGTCGCCCAGCACCATGAAAATATTACCTATGTATTTTTAGGAAGTATTGAAACCATAATGACCAAAATTTTTGAGAGTAAAACATCGCCGTTTTTTCACTTTGCATCGGTAATACAACTTGACGGGCTTGACATCGATGAACTCTATGACTATACAAAAGAAGTTTTTGAAAAAGAAAATATAGTTTTTGATGAAGCAGCACTTAAAAAGACGCTTCTCTTTTTAGAAGGGCATCCGGAATACAGCGTTAAAGTGTTGCAAACACTCTACATACGGGCCAGTTTGGAAAAGATCAAGATTGATTCCAAGGCATGTATAGAGGCGATCAGTTTTAGAGTGATCGAAAACAGAGCCTATCTTGATGAACTGATAAACAAGACAAAAACAAAAAAACATCATTTTGAAGTCATGCACAATATCGCCAATGGCATTGCATCAAACCTTCCGTCGGCGACTTTGTATAACACGCATGTGTCACTTGAAGAGATGGGACTCATCAAAAAAGTCGCTAAAGGGGAGTATGCACTTGTCGATATTTTTTTAAAAATACTATTGCAGCAGAAAGATGACGAGATGCTCTCTATTGAAAATAAACTTGAAATATTTATTCTTTAATACTCCGCACCATAAATGAGACGGCTCAAAAAGGTCAGGTGGCGCCCGACCCGTT
>CAZNQJ010000331.1:0-324 GCA_964575205.1 uncultured Campylobacterales bacterium
TCGATGAGGGTATGGCCCCTTCCGAGGCGGCCATCGCCGGGGTAAAAGAGGTTGTTCTGCCGATCACACTGGCCACCCTGACGACTGTGGCGGCCTTTTTGCCGATGTTTATGCTCAGCGGCGAGATGGGACTCTTCATCAAGCTGATCCCGATCGTGGTCATCATGGTGCTGATGGGCTCGCTGCTGGAGAGTTTCTTCTTCCTGCCGCTGCATGCCAAAGAGTTCCTCAAAAAAGGGGACAAATCGCTCGACTGGTCGCCGGTAACGCGCCGCTACGAGAAGATCCTGCACAAGCTCATCCACCACAAGAAGCTCACCCTGG
>CAZNQJ010000331.1:334-2818 GCA_964575205.1 uncultured Campylobacterales bacterium
CCCTGGCGCTTTTTTTTATCGTGGTGCCTTTTTTGACGGTAGCAACGCTCAAGACAATGCACTTTCAGCTCTTCCCTTCGTTTGACGCACGCTCTTTGAATGTGACCGGAAAGATGAACATCAACACCGACCTTGAAGCGACCTATGCCGTTGCCAATGCCGTTGAAAAAGTGATCCTTGCGCACAAAGAGGAGCTCTATATCAAAACCGTTTCGATGCTCAGCGGCAAGCGCAGAAGCCTCTCCAATTCGTGGGATACGGGAACCAATCTCTTCTATATCAGTCTGGAGCTCGAAGAGCAGGTGCCGCAGAACTGGGTGAACCACTATATCAACCCGATTTTGGACCTGTCGTTCAAGTTCAATCCTCCCGAGAAGATCAGAGATATCTCATCGGCCGAAGTGGCAAACCGTCTGCGTACGCTGCTGGCACCTCTGAAAACGCAATACAAGATCGACGAGTTGGCGGTTATGGAGCAGAAAGCCGGGATCGTCAAGACGGACATCCAGCTGAATCTCATAAGCAATGATGATGCCAAGATGCAGAAGGCGGTTACGCTTCTGGAGACAAAAATGGAGCAGATCGACGGGGTCAAAGATGTCGTCGACAATATCCGTTACGGCAAGATGGAGTACAAGGTAAAGCTGAATGCCTACGGCGAACAGCTGGGGCTTTCAGAGGGCGTCGTCGCCCAGGTGCTGAGCGGCTACTTCCTGGGAAGCCGCAAGGCCCAGACCTTCACGGCAGAGGGCGTCGTCGATATCACCACCGAATACCGGCAGAAAGACAGCGTCGGGACACTTGACGACTTTGAGATCCCTCTGGGCGACGGCCGGTTCGTCAAGCTTTCCGAAGTGGCCGACTATATCAAGGTTCAGGATTACGAGATCATCGAAAAAGAGGACGGCGACATCGTCAAGACCGTCAGCGCCAACGTCGATAAAAAAAGTACGACAGCCACACAGGTCCTGAGTGCGTTAGAACCGGTGATCGCCGAGATCGAAAAGAGGGGCATCCGCGTTGAGATGCGGGGGGAAAAAGAGCAGAACGATCAGCTGAAGAAGGACATGCTGACAGCTGCTGTCTTCGCCGTTTTTATCATGCTGATACTGCTGCTGCTGATCTTCCCCAAGATCAAATATGCGCTGATGATCCTCTCGGTCATACCGTTTTCGATCTTCGGCGCGCTTCTCGGCCATCTCATCATGGGCATCAATATGACAATGCCGTCGGTGATCGGTATTTTGGGACTTGCAGGCGTTGTGATCAACGACGGTATCATCATGCTCGACTTTCTTCACGGTACGCACGAAGCCAAGCAGTTCTATTACCGGGCGAGACTGCGCCTTCGCCCGATTGTTATTACCAGTGTGACGACTTTTGTGGGGCTCTCTACGCTGATGTTCTTCGCCTCCGGGCAGGCCGCTATCATGCAGCCGCTGGCGATCTCGCTCGGATTCGGTCTGCTCTGGGGCACGGTGATGAACCTCTTCTATCTGCCGACACTCTACGCGATGGTGAACAAGATAGAGGATGAACCTGAATCTGTAACAGAGGCAAAAGCCAAAAAGGCCGGAGGCCGGCAGGCTTTCGAAGAATCCGGATCCTTTCTCTTGAAATAAGGGGTTGAACCATCATCGCAGCCGAGCATGGCGAAACAGGGCGAAGCATCGGAAACTAATGAAGGTGATTTAATCAAGTTGAGGTAAAATTAGAAGTTTAAAATGAAGGTTTGATAGATGAAAAAGATTTTGACACTATTGCTGCTCTCAGGCATGGCGCTTTTCGCCAAAGAGTATTACTCCAAAGTCGAGCCGTATGAGATTTTGACGATCGCATCCAATGTTTCGGGGCAGGTGATCTTTGCCGATGAGAAAAAAGAGGGAAAAACACTTGACAGCAAGCCTTATGTAAAGATCGATGACAAGCTTGACACAATTGAGCTGAGTAATGTCAAGAATAAGATCACACTCTTGCAGAACATTCTAGCACTCAATAAAGCGATGGAGAAGAACTATGATGAGATGCTCGTCAAAAAGCAGCGAAATTATGAGAATGTCAAAGCACTCAAGACCAAGGCCGTGATCGAAAAAGATCGGGAGTTTTATGATCTTGTCACTACGCAGAACCAGCTGATATCAACACAAAAAGAGGTTGATAACCTTAAGGTCCAGATCAATGATCTTAAACTGCGCGCAGAGCAGTTGGAAAAGAGCATCGCCGACAAATCGCTCACTGCAAAGGGGTATGTTCTCTACGAGCTCAGTGTCAAAGAGGGGCAGGTGGTCAGTCCCGGAATGGAACTCTCAAAAGTGGCCGATGTCTCCAAGGCTAAACTGACGATCTTTCTCAATGCAGACGATATGAAAGATGCCAAAAAGAGGGCGATCTATCTTAACGGCAAAAAAAGCGACTACAAGATCACCCGACTCTGGGAGATAGCCGATGCGACCCATCTTTCAAGCTATAAGGCCGAGATCATTA
>CAZNQJ010000332.1:0-2816 GCA_964575205.1 uncultured Campylobacterales bacterium
TCATCGACATAACAGAAAGAACGGGTCTGCATACCGTCGCCGTACATCGTAATCTCTTCGCCTTTGAGCGCCTGGACGATGAAGTTGGAGACGACCCGGCCGTCATACGGGTTCATGTTCGGACCGTAGGTGTTAAAGATGCGCATCACTTTGATGTCGACCTTATGCTGGCGGTAATAATCAAAGAAGAGGGTCTCTGCACAGCGTTTTCCCTCATCATAACAGGCGCGGATGCCTGTTGTGCTGACGGAGCCTTTGTAGCTTTCAGTCTGGGGATGGACCTCCGGATCGCCGTAGACCTCTGATGTTGACGCCTGCAGGATCTTCGCTTTGCAGCGTTTGGCAAGACCGAGCATGTTGATAGCGCCGATCACAGAAGTCTTGGTGGTCTGTACCGGGTCGAACTGGTAGTATGGCGGTGAAGCAGGACAGGCAAGATTGTAGATCTCATCGACTTCGATATAGAGCGGAAAGGTGACATCATGGCGTATCAGTTCAAAGTAGGGATCGCTTAACAGATGCTTGATGTTTTTTTTGTCACCGGTAAAGAAGTTGTCGACACAGATGACTTCGTTCCCCTCTTTTAACAGACGTTCGCAAAGATGAGAACCCAGAAAACCGGCACCACCTGTCACTAAGATACGTTTACGCATTGATTAACCTTGTTTTTGATGTGGAATTTTAGCATTGTTAGCGTTAAACTCTTCGATGGCAGCTACGACTTCATCCGGCATGATCTTTTTCATGCAGATATTGACTTGACACGCTTTCATAACAGCTGTCCCGTAGCAGGGAGAACATTCAAGATTGGCGCTTAGGACCTTGATCTGATTGTAGGGGGTCTTATAGGGGCCTGTGGATGGGGGTGTCGGTCCCATCAGCACAAAAATGGGTGTGTTGGTAGCTGAGGCGATATGCGTCGGTCCCGTATCTGTTGTGACGATTGCCTTGGCATGGCTGATGATAGTGATCAGATCAGGTATCGAGGTCTTGCCGATGAGGTCTATGAACTGAGACGATAATGGCTGCAGGTACGAGAGCGACGGCGCTTCGCTGGGACCGGCAGTGATCAAAAGTGTTTCTTTGGAGGAGAGCTTTTCTACCAGCTCGCTCCAATAGCTCTCCGGCCAGGCCCTGTAGTTGATTTTATTTCTTTTATTGTGTGAATTGCTCGGATTGAGCATTAGGTAACTATCCGGGAGGGAATATTTTTTCTTGACCTCTTCCCACGGTGTTCCGTAAAGCTTTGGATGGCTCTTTTCCAAGGCAGTACTGCTAATAGCGGTCGCTGCGGTCATTTTCAGATAGTCGACAATATGCATCCCGTCTGTACTTTTCCCGGGATAAGTAAAAGGTGCTCCGACTTTATGTCTGGCTTTAACGGCTTGAGCAAGACCGAAAAACTGCTTTCCCGTTTCCAGGTTGATCATAAGGTCATAGGGGTTTTGTTTGGAGTGGTTGATAACGGCACGTTTTTGCGTGCTGAATAAAACGGGGACTTTTTTGTGTTTTAACAGGAAAATCTGATTGACATGCGGATCATGCGACAGGAGTTTCGAGGAGCCGGGCGTGCAGACCCAGTCGATTCTGATATCACTGCCGTACTCTTTGACTAAAGCTTCACTGACAGCTGTGGCGCAGACGAGATCACCAAGTGCACCGCAGCGTATAATAAGTACGGATTTTACATTTTTTAAAAGTGTTGACACTATTTAGGCTCTATTTTTTAAAGAATTATATCAAAGTCTCACCCCAAAGGGGCTTTATAGTAAAATTGCTTTTATTCTTACAAAAGAGAAACTAATTGAAAACTGTTTTTAAACGCTATTGGCCCTACCTAAAAGAGTACAAAGGCTACTATTTCATTGTTTTTATCGGCATTTTGCTCACGGTCGCGGCAACAGCCGGTACGGCGCAGATCATGCAACCGCTGATGGATGATATGTTTATTGCCCGTGATCCGAAGATGCTCTATATCATTCCGCTGCTGCTGATCGGCATCTATACAGCGAAATCGTTCGGAAGGTACCTGCAGTCCGTCTTTATGAACTATATCGGTTTGAGCATGGTGACGCGCCTTCGTGAGGTGCTGCTCGAGAAGATCCTCTATCTGGACATGCAGGTGCTCTTTGCCAACCGCAGCGGTGAGATGATCTCGCGTGTCACCAACGACATCGGGCGGGTGCAGTACTTTGTCTCCAACATGCTGCCGGAGCTGGTCCGCGAAACATTGACGGTGGTCGGTCTGGTCGCGTACGTGATCTATCTGAGCCCCGAGCTCTCCTTTTATGCGCTGGTTGTCCTTCCTGCTGTCATCTACCCTCTGGTGCTGGTCGCCAAAAGGTTAAAGAAACTCTCCTACCGTTCCCAGGAGAAAAATGCCGACGTGATGACGCGGTTGACCGAAGTTTTCAACAATAACGAGATCATCAAAGCCCATGCGACCGAAGCCTTTGAACTCAGCCGTTTTTCGAAAGAGAACTGGCACTTCTTCAAGATCAATATGAAGAGCGTCTATACCAATGAACTGGTCTCGCCGATACTGGAGATCATTGCCGCGATCGGTCTGGCTGCGGTTATCTATATCGGCGGACAGCAGGTTTATGACAACAAGATATCGGTAGGTGAGTTCACCGCCTTTTTAACAGCTGTCGGCCTCGTTTTTCAGCCTGTAAGGCGTATAGGGTCCATCTACGGAAAGATCCAGGATGCGATCGCGGCGAGCGAACGCGTCTTCGCCCTGCTGGACCAAAAGAATATGATCGTTGACGGCGAGCTTGTCCTGCAGATGCCGATAGAGAAGATCGAATTTCAAT